>JAAFHK010000222.1:0-2846 GCA_013297565.1 Cytophagales bacterium | reverse complement strand
CCTTGCCATTCGGGTATAATGCACGCCCAAAAATGGAAAATTGGGATCAGGAACAGGGTAAATTAAGTTTTTGACTAAATATTCCTTCGAAGGGTGTAACTTATAATATTCGCCTCTGAACGGCACAATCCGAAAAGGCACATCGGTCATGGTCATTTGCGCAATTTTATCGGCATAAAGCCCCGCACAGTTGATCAGCAGTTTGCCTTCGAGGGTTTGTTTTGGGGTGATTAATTCAACTTTTTTGGAATTTTGACGAATTTCGCTTACTTTTTCACCCAAGAAAATCGTTCCACCTTGTTTTTCGATCAGTTCCGCGTATTTAGCGGCGACTACTCTGTAATCTACTATGCCCGTTTGTGGCACCCAAATTCCTTCCAAACCTGTAACGTGCGGCTCTATTTCTCGCATTTCGGCTAAGGAGAGTTTGCGCATTCTTTCCAAACCGTTTTGTTTGCCGCGTTCGAAAAGATTATTCAAAATGGGAATCTGCTCCTGATCGCTTGCCACAATAATTTTCCCGCAAATTTCGTGTGGGACATTTTCTTTTTGGCAAAAATCAACCAGCATTTGATAACCCCGAAGGCAGTTTTGGGCTTTGAGGCTTTGAGGTTTGTAATAAATCCCAGAATGAATCACGCCGCTATTATTGCCTGTTTGGTGCTTGGCAATGGCATTTTCCTTTTCGACAATCGCAATTTTGAGATTCGGATTCAGTTCCAAACTTTGCAAGGCGGTAGCCAAACCCACGATTCCACCGCCCACAATCAATATATCGTACTGCATGATGCTTTTTTACTTCGTAATTGGTACGCTAACTTGCGTGTCGTCCCAGCGCATGAGCAAATTCGTGCCTGCTTCGTTGGGTTCGAAAGCAATCGTAAAAACCTCGACCATTTCGGTTGTTTTTTCAGGCGTAATTTCGGTTCTCAAAACATCTTTGCTTTGATCGTATGTAAAATGCCCCCATTGTCCCAGAACGCTATTCAAGATCACCGTCCAAGAATCAGCATTTGGAATGGTAAAAAGGGCATAAGTGCCTTTTTTTACAGGTTTTCCACCAAAAACTACGTCTTGCTCGAAGGTAATTTCGGTAGCTTCGTTTGCACCTGTCCGCCAAACCTGATTAAAAGGCACTAACTTACCGAAAATTTCACGCCCTTTTTTCGCAGGACGGCTGTAGAGCAAAGAAGCCTTGAAGCCTTCTTTGGTTGATGTAACTGTTTGGGCTTTGCTGAATGATTTGGTGTAAATGCGCAAACCAAAAAAGGCGGCTGTCGAAAGAACTGCCAAGCCCAAACTTATAATAAGAATAAGTTTTATTGTTTTTGTCATAAAAAAAAAAGTGTTTAAAAATGAAAAATTAAGCCAAACTTTGCACGATTAACTCCGCCAAATCCATCACTTTTACCTCATTTTCTTTTTCTCTAAATTTTACGCCATCACTTAGCATGGTCATGCAGAATGGGCAAGCTACGGCAATCGTTTTCGAGCCTGTTTCGAGGGCTTCAGTGGCGCGGTCGTAGTGAATTTCAGCCTTGCCTTTTTCAGGTTCTTTGAACAGTTGAGCTCCGCCTGCGCCGCAACACAAACCTGTTCTTTTTGACCTATTCATTTCGACCAGAGCCACATCGAGGGCTTCGAGAATGCTTCGGGGAGCATCATAAATATCGTTGGCACGTCCCAAATAGCAAGAATCATGATAAGTGATTTTTTTACCCTTAAATTCTCCGCCTTCTTTGAGCCGTATTTTGCCTTCATTGATCAAACCTTGCAAAAAAACCGAATGGTGCAAAACTTCATAATTTCCGCCCAATTCAGGGTATTCATTTTTCAAGGTATTGAAACAATGCGGGCAAGCCGTAACTATTTTTTTGATTCCATAACCGTTTAGGGTTTGGATATTGGACAGGGCTTGCATTTGGAACAAAAATTCATTGCCTGCGCGCTTGGCGGGATCGCCTGTACAGCTTTCCTCCGTTCCCAAAACGGCAAATTTTATTTTTAAATGGTTCAAAATTCGCACAAAAGCCCATGTAACTCTTTTGTAGCGTTCGTCAAACGAACCTGCGCAGCCTACCCAAAAAAGTACATCGGGTTTTTCGCCTTTTGCGACCAAATCGGCAAAGGTTGGAATTTGGAGAGTGTTGTTCATGTTTTGTAGGGTTTTCAAAGATGAATTTTCTTAAGCACAATAGTACAAATTTATTGGTTCGAAAGCTATGCAAAAGTATTTAATTTTATGATTTAGTGTTTTTTTATCCCTTTTCAAGTCTTTTCACCAAACTGTCGAAAATATGTAAATCATTGATTAACAATATTTTACATAAATTAAAAGCCCCTTTAGGTGCGAAATCTTTGTAGAAAAACAAACAATTTCGTGGTCTGAACCCTGTAGGGTGTGTCATCTTTAAGACTACCAAGATTTCACCCCTACGGAGTTCAAAAATAAGAATATTCATATTTCTACAAAGATTTCACGCCTACGGCGTTTAAAACAGCCTTTTCGAATCTTCCCTACAGTAGAGGTGTTTTCACTTCTAAATCACGCTTTCATTAAACTGTGCAAGCCCTCAAGCAAAAGCGTGGGACGAACTTGGCTTTCTTTTTTGATGTTTTTTGCCAAAAAAGCGGCATCTCCGCCGCAGAACCACGTTTGGAATGTTCCAAAATGATTTTCGTAATAATTCATGAACCCATCTATTTCGGCAAGCAAACCATTGATGACTCCGCTTAAAATGGCTGTTCGAGTGCTTTTTCCTGTCCAATCGGGTTTTTGCTGTTCCCAATCGAACTCGACTAAAGGCAATTTTTGGGTAAAATGTTGTAAGGCTTTGAAACGCATT
>JAAFHK010000221.1:3726-7150 GCA_013297565.1 Cytophagales bacterium | reverse complement strand
TCACCCTGTCGGGCGCTAAGAGAAGCTATCAAAAACAGACTAAAAAACCCAAAAAAAGATATATAGCGAACCAATGAGCAAGGCATGAACGATTTTTTTATTTTTTCAATAGTTTTCCGAAAGGTAATATTTTTTGTATGTTTTTGCAAACAAAATCCGATCCGATAAGGTACAAACAAAGAATATTTGTATTTTGCCTTTCATTTATTCTCCTAAATTATTTGGATTTCCATTTTTTTATAAATTTATGGCATTCAAACATTCAGATACGCTTCGAAAGGAAATTGCCCTGTGGCTTGCCGAAGGCTTGATTTCAGAGGAACAAGCCCAGAAATTGATCGAGCGCTACGAACTCGACAAGGCGCAAGTTTGGTACAAGGATTCGGGCAATATTTTGAAAGCCCTTGCTATCTTGCTGGTTACAATGGGTATTTTTCTGGTCATTTCTGCCAACTGGGAATCGATCCCCACTTTTGGGCGAATGATGCTGGGGCTTGTGCCTTTGCTGGCGGCTTATGCGGTTTCGTTTTATTGTTATCAAAAAGAGGATTGGAAAGGTGTCGAATTGGCTTTGTATTTTGCGAGTCTGGTTTTTGGGGCAAATATTGCCTTACAAAGCCAAATTTTTCATATTTCGTCCTATTTTCCAAATGGTCTTTTGTTTTGGATTTTAGCCGCCATGCCTTTGGTTTTGTATTTTCGAAGTGCCATGTATGTCCTAAGTTTTTTGGCACTTTATGTCCTTTGGTTGGGTTTTCAGACCGAATTTGAGCAGTTTAATGTTATAAGTTTGCTCATTTTGGCAAGTTTTGGCTTGGTGCTTTACCGCAACCCGCAACAGGTTGGGACTGTTTTTTTCGGTTTCGCTTTGTATGGTTGTTTGGTCAATTTGGTGGTTTATTTGCGGCGTGATTTGGGCTTTTTCGATAGCAGTAGTTTTTATTTTTTCGTCAGTTTTACGGCGGCTTTTGTTCTTTTTTATCAAAGTCTTTTACTGTTGGTTCGTGAGCGCCTTTCGGAAATTTTTATTCGCCAATTATCCAGTTTATTGCGTTTAATACTTGTTTTTTGGGTTTTTCTTTTCACTTTTCCTGAAATAGCAGATGATTTTTATAGGAGTTGGGGCAAAGCCACGACTTGGTATTGGGAAGTTTATATTTTGGCAATTTCGGGAACAGTTTTGTTTTTATTTCTTGCTCCTCGCAACCTCGAAAGTTTGGTAAATTGGCTCATTTCGGCGTTTTTCTTTGCTACATTTCTCGTTACTGACGATAGTTGGTACTGTTTCATAGCCAATCTGTCTTTTTTGGCTTATGCTATCTGGAAAATATACCATGGCATGACCAGCCATGACAAAGCCAGTTTTATGTGGGGCGTATTTTATTTATTGGTTTGGGCAGTTGGGAAATACCTTGCTTTGGTCGCAGATTACGCAACAACGGCTATTATCTTGATTGTTTGCGGGGTAGGAACGTATTTTATCAATAAACTTTGGGACAAAAGACATGAAAAATAAAAACCTTTTACTGGGAATTATTATACTCCAAATTGGATTATTAATAGGAATGTTTGTAAGTTTTTTCTATCCGCTTTGGTTTGGTACAGCCGTCAAACTGCGGGTAGGCGGTTATGATCCGCGTGATATTTTTCGGGGAAATTATACCCAACTTTCCTATAATTTTTCGAATTTGTATCTTGACTCTATCAGCACCGACATCACAACCAAGCAGATTTTCCGATTTGGTGATGAAATTTATGTGGAATTAAAACCGAGCAAAGAAGGTGAGTATCAGCCTGTTGGCGTTTGGGAAAACCCGCCACAAACGGAAAATGTCTTGCTCAAAACTACCTTAAGAGATAATTATTACAACTATCCATATATCACACTTTCGGCAGGAATCGAATCGTATTTTTCGAGTCCCCAGCGCGCTTTGGCTTTAGAAAAAGACCTGCAAAATGCGGATTCCTTGAAAGTTTTTGTCATAGCCCGAATCACGAAAGGCGGAATTGCCCGAATCGAAAGGATTGATTATGAAAGGTAAAAACTTTTAGGCTGGAAATTTTTAAAAAAGCGTTTATAAGCAAAACTTATAAACGCTTTTTAGTTTGTTTTCGCCTCCATTTTTTCGCTACTGCGTGCTTCCCTGATCTACTTTGCTTTCCAAACTGCTTTGTACGCTTTGCGGAATTTTTGATAGCAAATCCAGACCTGTTCGGCGTTCGAGATCATCAACCGAAAGGCGATAATCCCCCCAACTGTCGTTCCTTACGCCTTGTCTGTTTGGAATATTAACTGCAATGACCCTTGTCGAACTTGTAATTCGATTCAGATCATCTTTGCCTTCAGGCAGAATTACGATGACTTTCCAAATATTGGCAGGAACGGCAATTCTTCCTTCCGAAATAGTGCTTGCAAAACCATTTGAGCCTGTTCCACCCGTTCCGTAACTTCCACAAATAATGTAAAGTTCGTTTCCTCTTTCGACCTGCGTTCGGCAATACTCTTCGAGCCGCGCCCATACGCCTTGGTTGTGATCGGGGGATTGGGGCATGATATTGGTCATGAGAAAAGTAGCCGAATTGTCTGCCACAGTAGCCGTTCTGTCCGCTGAAGGGCAGTTATGCCCCCTGTCAAAGCCGCTTCCTGTGTAATGGCTGGTGCGAACGGCATACCAATCTGCGGGGAGGTTTTCGTCAGGTCTGAAATCGTCTTGGCGGTCAGAACTGCCGATCCATGCTTTTGACAAATGCCAACTTACCCAGTTAGGAATGGCGCGACTTTTACTATAGGAAAGCACAAACTGCGGGCGTTCCAACAAATAATTTTCGGGCATACTCACATTGTTTTGGGCATTACTTGGGTTTCCCAAAAGCAAATGGGCTTTCGTAATATCCTCATTAAGAGGCGTTTGGGAATCTTCCGTTTTTTTACAAGACCACAAAACCAAAAAAATCAAAATCAGACTACAGCGTTGAAAAGGCAAAAAAGCGCATAGATTTTTCATTTGAAAAGTATTTTTTGAAACCATTTAAACCAAACAGATTTTTAAGACTCTAATATTTTCAAATTTCGCAATAATTGATAAATCATTTGACAATTTTAAGGGTTTTGATCATAACTTTTATATCAAAGTAAATAATATTTTTCGAATTTATGAAACACATTTCCATTTTATTTCTTTTAACTTTTTTTTTTAACATAGCTTTTGCTCAACGCCCTGAAGGTCAGCGAAATGGCGGCGGCGGAATGGGCGGTAATACGGGCGGCAAACCAACCCAACCCAAGCAAGATATTAACGAAAAACTCGATAACGTCCCAAAAGGAAATGCCAAAATTACAGGGATTCTTTTGGACGAAAAAACCAAACAACCTGTTGAATTTGCGGCGGTGGCTTTGGTAGATATTACGACAGGAAAAACCATC
>JAAFHK010000221.1:0-3716 GCA_013297565.1 Cytophagales bacterium | reverse complement strand
TAAGTTTTGTGGGCTATCAAACCAAAACGGTTGATAATGTGGAAGTGCCTGCCAAAGGCGAAAAAGTTGTCGGGACGGTCTATGTCGAACAGGATAGCAAACTTTTGGAAGAAGTGGTCGTAAAAGGCGAGCAGGAACTGATCGAGAATAAGATTGATAAAATGGTCTATAATGCCGACAAAGACCTGACCAATGCAGGCGGTGATGCCGCAGACGTGCTTCGCAAAGTGCCTATGCTTTCAGTGGATTTGGACGGAAATGTGCAGTTGAGAGGTAGCGGAAATATTCGAGTTTTGATCAATGGCAAGCCTTCGACCATTATTGCGAGCAATTTGGCTGATGCCCTTCGGCAAATCCCTGCCGATATGATCAAAAGCGTAGAGGTAATTACCAATCCTTCGGCAAAATATGACGCAGAAGGCACAGCGGGAATTATCAATATTATTACCAAAAAAAGCAACGTAAAAGGACTTACAGGAAGCATTAATGCCACTGGCGGCAACCAGAGAAGCGGGCTGGGAGGCGATTTGAATATTCGTACCAACAAAATAGGTATCAATATGGGCTTGGGGGCAAATCTTTTTTATGCTCCTTTCAAAAGCACCAACCTTCGCGAAAATTTTTTACAAACAGGCAACACCTTTCTGTCCCAAATTTCGGAAGGGGATAATTTGAGGGGGTTTGGTCGTGGAAATCTTAGCATTGATTACGACATTGACCCAAAAAATACACTTAATTTTGGTTTTAGGGCTTTCGGGCGTGGTTTTCAAAGTGATAACGTTTTGGCAACCCTTTTCTCCGATCAAAGAGCAAACCCTTTGCAACAGCAAAGCCGTTCGATCAATAACCTAAACTACGGTATCAATTACAACGCTGACCTGAATTATACCCGAACTTTCAAAAAAGAAGGGCAAGAATTGGCAGTTTTGACCCAATATAGTATCAATGACGGAAAAACAGAATATAGCCTCAATCAGTTTAACCGCAACAGCATTTTGAATTACCAAGAACGCAACAACAACGATAATAAGAATGTTGAAAGCACCGTTCAGGTCGACTATACGCACCCTATCAAAGACGGTTCCACTTTTGAGGTAGGCGCTAAAGCCATTTTGCGGTATGTAGGTAGTGATTTTCAACTTTCAAAAGCTGATTCAGGAAAAACCGTTTTTACAGGAGTTCCCGAACGGTCAAATGTGTTTAATTATGACCAAGATGTTTATTCGAGCTATGCCACTTACGGCATTACTACAGCTTCCAAATGGGGCTTGAAAATAGGACTTCGGTACGAATATACAGATATTAGGGCTAATTTTGAAACCACAAACGTAAAATTCACCCAAAATTATGATAATTGGATTCCAAGTGTTGCCATCTCAAAAGATTTGGGAAAAGCCCACAAATTGCGTTTGAGCTACACCCAACGAATCCAACGCCCCTCGATTTTCTTCCTAAATCCTTTCAGAAATGAGTCCGATGCCAAAAATATTTCCTTCGGAAATCCTGAACTCGATCCTGAACTTACGCACAGCTACGAATTGAATTATAATACTTTTTGGAAGCAAAATAGCTTGAATATTTCTACGTATTGGCGAAATACCAATAATGCGATCAGTTCCATTCTAAGCGTTGATAATCTGGGTGTTTCGACCACAACCTACGACAACGTAGCCCAAAATGAAACTTTTGGAGCTTCGGTTTTTGGCTCAACCAACCTGACCAAAGACTGGAAAGTGAGTGGTAATGTCAATGTTTTTTACTCCATTTTCCGCAGTCCTGCCTACGAAAGCAACAACGAAGGCTTGATGTATAATTTGAACCTCAATATGTCCTATGAGTTTGGGAACGGCTGGAGTGCGCAGGCTTTTGGTATGATCAACTCTCAAACCGTCCAGCTACAAGGAAAAAGTGGCAATTTTAGCTTTTATAATGCAGGTATCAAAAAAGATTTTTGGAACAAAAAAGCAAGCCTGACTCTGGCAGTTAATAATTTTTTGGCAGAAACTTTCAAGATCAAATCTGATTTTAGCAGTCCCGATTTCCGTTCGGAAAACGTAGTCGATCTCTATATCCGTCAATTTTCTTTGAATTTTCGGTATGCTTTTGGAAAAATGGAGTTTAATGCCAAACCCAAACGTAAAAAACGCGTAAATAATGACGATGCGAAAGAAGGCGGTGGCGGTGATAATTAATATTTGTTCTTTTTTGTTACTTTAACATTAATAGAGTTTATGAATATTATGTAGCGTACCCTTTAGTGTTTGTCTAACCACTTGATTTTCAACAAAATACAAACACCCTAAAGGCTGTTTTACATTTATTCATAAACTCTATCTTTTAAAAATTTAAACGTTTCAAAGCAGTTTCGGCTTTAGTATCAAGGCTTTCTTTATATTCGTGTTCCTTATAGCTTAATACTTTTTGGTAATAAATTTTGGCTTTTAGCAAATCTTTTTGGACGGTTTCATAAATCATGCCTAACTGCAAACAGGCATTTGGGGCGAAATAATAGCGCTTTTCTCCCGCTTTTGTGATCGTTTGTTCGTAAAAAAAGATCGCTTTTTCCCAATTTTCTAAACCATGCGCAATCCTTGCTTTTCTGTATAAATATTCCAATTTATCTTTTTCTGTTTCTAAGTCTTTTTCCAAAACTGCCCCAATCAATTCAGCCGCTTTAGCGAACTGGAAACCATCACAGAGCAAACGAATTTGGGTTAATTTTTTATTCGGTAATTTTTCGTACTCTGCAAAAGCCTGTGCGTGGCGGTCAGGAGCGCTCATATTTGCTCCTCTGTAGGGAATAAGTTGTAGATAGGTTGCGGATCGGGGATCGTCCAAGAACCAATAATTGAGAAAAATTTTGTAAAAAGCATCTTTAAGGTAGTTTTTACCTTTGTAATTTGCTAAAAAATCTTGATAAAACCACAAAGATCGGGCATAATCTCCTTTCAAGAGTAAAGTTTCTCCTTTCAAATAATTCACAAAAGGCAAGGAACAGCCTTGCGAATCAGGCGGAATTTTAGAAAGTTCCTGATAGGATTTTTCCACTTTTCCCGTTTTGAGGGCTACCAAACCTCGAACAAAATACACGCTTCTGTGGCTGTAATTGAGGTTTCCTAAAGATTCGTTCAAAAAAAGCCATGCATCTTCTGGCTTTTGTAATAAATAAACTTGTAAAAGTACATATATTATTTTGGCTTCGACCTTACAGAACTCCTCACTATGCACCAAAACCAATAAATTATTAATTCCTTTCTGCCAATCTCCTTTCAAACCCAATAAATTTAATAACCAATGGTGTTTTTTTGGGACAAAATCCAATAAAATACGAATAACTGAAAGTGATTTTTGGGTAGGAAGAAATTTAGGAAAAGCTAATTCATTCATTTCCAATAGTTTATAAGCCTTTTTCAAAGACTGGGCTGCATCGTACTGTTCATTTGCCAAAAGAGCCACAAAAGCCGCCTGTAGATGGATTTCAGCTTGACAATAAAGAAAATAAGGTGAATCAGTTTTGTTTTTTTCAATCCTTTTTAGGCGTTCATTTTTATTTTTTTCCAATCTTTTCCAATCCTCTTTTGTCCCGCCTTGCGCCGTCAGAATCGCTTCAGAAAAGTTTTGTAAATACAAGACAATGTACTGGTTTTCAGCATTTTCTGAAAATTTTTGCCCTTTTTCCAAAGCCTGATCTGCCACGCCCAAATCCCATTTCAAGA
>JAAFHK010000219.1 GCA_013297565.1 Cytophagales bacterium | reverse complement strand
ACCCTCATGAAATCAACTTCAGTCGGACGTAGTCCGACCTTGAAAAGGTTGCGAAATTTCAAGGTCGGACTACGTCCGACTGAAGTTTTTTTGCAGAATGTGTAATTTGTAACAGTTTTCAGTATAAATTATCCTTTACATCAGTAATTAGCTGGAGATTTTTAGTCCTACTTTGTTCTATTAAATGAGAGAGATATTTCTCAATATTGTCTTGTAATAAATGCTCACAGCATATAATTTCAAAAAATGAAATAAGCACTAGCACTATGACAAATATTTTTGTAACATAGGCTTTAGCCTGTGGGTAATTAAATCATTGATAATCAAGCAATCACAGGCTAAAGCCTATGTTACACTTATACAAACACTTTTGTACAAGTGCTTATGATTATCTAACCGAATAGAAACTGCTGTAACTTTTTTAGATGTAATTGAATACATTTCAACATAATTTTTCATTCTCTTGAAAAGTTTACTAAAACTTCTTTTGCCCTTGTTTGTGTCCGCACAAACAACCACCAGACACAAACAACAGAGGAAGAAATTAGGATTTAAAAAAACAAGAAAAAAATCCGCAGTTTTATAAAACTTTGCGGATTTTTCTTGTAATCTTAGAACCTATTTTATTTCAAAATCATCACTATCCATATACACAGGGAACTTGGTGCGGTAGTGATCAAGTTCCTCATAATCAAGCCGTTGGGTATGGACAATTTCGTTTTCGTGTTCGTGAAACAGCGTTTCCCCTTTGTAATTCAGGATTGCCGAATCGCCTGTATAGTGTTTCCCTGTTCCGTCTTCGCCTGTTCGATTTACGCCTATACAATACGCCCAATTTTCAATCGCACGCGCTTTTAGTAACACATTCCACGCATTGACACGCGGCGAAGGCCAGTTGGCAATATAAAGCAATATATCATATTTCAAATCTTTGGAGTTGCGCGCCCAAACAGGGAAGCGCAAATCATAACAAATCAGTGGGCAAATTTTCCAGCCTTTTATTTCCTCTATCAAAATTTTGTCCCCAGCCGTATAGTGCAGGTGTTCGTCAGCCATGCGGAAAAGATGGCGTTTGTCGTAGGTGCTGTATGTGCTATCAGGTCGCATCCATACTAAACGATTGAAATACAAGCCTTTATCTTTGACCATATAACTCCCCACGACTACGGCGTTCGTCAAGGCGGCTTGTTGGGCTAACCATTTGAAGGTATGCAGGTTCATAGGTTCGGCAAATTTTTCGGGATTCATGCTAAACCCTGTAGTGAACATTTCGGGCAGAATGATCAAATCCGTTTGTCCTTTGAGTTCCCAAATTTTTTCCTCGAACATTGCCAAATTTGCCGTAACGTTTTCCCAATGCAAATTGGATTGGATTAGGCTTACTGAAAGTGGTTTTTTTTGCATAAAAAAGGCTTTTTTCGTTATTTATGACTAAGTAACAAGGCAAATTCAGTTCTTTCAAACCTTTGCCTCTTGCAAATATTGGCTTATCAACTCGCTTGTTTTTTTCGGATCGAGTTTGACAGCGGAGGCTTTCAGCACTTCGCCCATGAACAAACCTAAGAGATTTTTATTGCCTTTTTGGAAGGCTTTTACTTTGTCAGGATATTTGGTAATGATCGCTTCGAGCAGAGGTTTCAAACTATCGCCGCTATCTTGAAGAATAAGTCCTTGATTTTCAGCCAATTCCAAAACGTCCCTCTCCGTATTTTCCAACACTGCCAAAAACAATTCTTTCGAGGCTACCGAAAAACTTACTTTTCCGCTTTCGACCAATTCGGCAATTTCCGCCAGACGTTCGGGCTTGAGGCTAAAAGATTTGATTTCCACATTATTTTCATTCAAATACGATTTGACTGCGCCCATCATTAGGTTCGAAACCGTTTTGTAAGTCTTTGTAAAAGAACAAGTTAGTTCAAAATATTGGGCTAATTCCTTCGAATCGCTTAGCACGCCTGCATCATATTCGGGGAGTTGGTACTGGGTTTGGAGTTTTTGCAAAATCTCGGACGGCAAGGCAGGCATGGCATTTTTGACCTTCGCCAAATACGCATCACTCACCACAAAAGGCGGCAGATCAGGATCGGGAAAATATCGATAATCGGTCAAACTTTCCTTTGTGCGCATGGCTTCAGTTTTGCCTGTTTGGGGATCAAAAAGGCGTGTTTGCATTACTATTTTTTCACCCTTTTCTACGGCTGTTATTTGTCTAACAAACTCATATTCAATGGCTTTCTGAACATAACGCATGGAGTTTAGGTTTTTGATCTCCACTCTTTGCCCAAATTCTTTTGCTCCTTTCAAACACACCGAAATATTGACATCACAGCGCATCGAGCCTTCCTCCATATTTCCATCACAAATATCCAAATAGCGGACTATTTTGCGGACTTCCGCCAAAACTGCCGCTGCTTCTTCGGCTTGGCGAATATCGGGTTCGGTTACCATCTCGATCAGGGGCATTCCTGCGCGGTTAAAATCCAAAAAACTCATCGGCGTACCCTGCAAGTGCATGGATTTGCCCGCATCTTCTTCCAGATGGATATGGTGCAAGCGAATGGTGCGTTTTTCGCCATTTTTTAAAGAAATATTGATTTTGCCACCCTTGCAGATCGGAGTTTTATCTTGTGTAATTTGATAACCTTTGGGGAGATCAGGGTAAAAATAATTTTTCCGATCAAAATAATTGTGTCGAGTAATTTCGCTTCGGCAAGCCAAACCCATGCGAATTGCCAATTCGAAAACACGGTCGTTGAGTTTGGGCAACACGCCAGGGTGCGCCAAGGTAACCGCCCCAATATTGGTGTTGGGTTCTACGCCAAAAGTGGTATGGTCGGCAGAAAATATTTTGCTGTTGGTGAGTAATTGGGCGTGAATCTCAAGCCCTACTACGAGTTCGTATTTGTCGAGGATAGTCTTGTCCATGAGCATTTTGCGTAATAAATTGGGCAAAGGTAGGAATTTTTCGAACGAAAAAATCCATTCCTTTTCAGAAATGGATTTTTTTAAGTAAAATCGTGTTTTAGGCTTTTAGTTTGGCATCATTGTCTGCCAATTTTTCATCACTTGCATCAGCTACCTGAACAGCAATGTCGAATTTTTCTTGAAAGGCTTTTTCGAATTGGGCAACTGTCATGTCATTGCTAATTTCGAACTCACCTTGTCCCGCCAAACTATCACGTTCGTCAGCTATTTCTGAAAGGCGTTTGGTGTCTTCAGCTTTACGAGCGCCGCGTCCTGCATTGTTTCCAACATATACTCGCAAACTATACCCAAATTCTTCTTTAAATTTGGCTTTTAAACTCTGAACGGTCATTCGACCATCTACTTTGAATCCCATAGTTGTAATGTTTTTTTGAGAAAATAATGATTACGATTGAAAGTTAGTTTTTTATTTGAAAAAATCAAAAAAAATTGACAAAAACACCGAAAAATTACATTTTTTAAGACTTCGTAAAGTTCTTTTCGGACTTTTCTGATCAATTTTGTATTTTTGGGCATAGATATAGAACAAACCCCCCTTTTCGTATGAATCCTGAAGTTGAAATCAAAGAACTTATTGCCAAAATCAATGAGTACAACGAACAATATTATCTATACGACCGTTCCGTGATTTCCGATTATGACTTCGATCAGTTGCTCAAACGTTTGGAAAGTCTTGAAAACCAGTATCCTGCGTTTCGATTGCCTGATTCTCCCACGCTGCGCGTGGGCGGCGGAATCGTCAAAGAATTTGCGACTGTTCCGCACCGCTACCCGATGCTTTCCTTGGGAAATACCTATTCGGACGAGGAACTTTTTGAGTTTGATGAAAGAATTAAAAAGCTGATTCCCAATACCTTATATGAATATGTTTGCGAACTCAAGTTTGACGGAGTGGCGCTAAGCCTGCGCTACGAAAAAGGTGAGTTGGCACTGGCAAGCACCAGGGGCGATGGCAAACAAGGGGACGATATTACGGCAAATGCGAAAACTATCCGTTCGATTCCTTTGAAAATTCACGATTCGGATATTCCTGCCGATTTCGAGGTGCGGGGTGAGGTAATTTTGCCGAATAAGGAATTTGAACGGCTCAATGCGGAAATTGTAGAGGAAAATATACAGAGGGAAAGGGAAGGCAAAAAACCGCTTACACTTTTGGCAAACCCAAGAAATACGGCTTCGGGAACGCTAAAACAGCAAAGTTCTGCCGAAGTTGCCAAACGCCGTTTGGACTGTTTTGTGTATGAACTCAAGGGCGAAAACTTGCCTTTCAGAAGCCACACCGAAGCCCTTGAGGTTTTGCGAAAATGGAAATTTAAGGTTTGGGAACATTCACGTAAATGTGCTGATATTGAGGAAGTTATGAGTTTTGTAAAAGAATGGGGAACGAAACGCCACGAATTGCCTTTTGAGATTGACGGCATGGTTATTAAGATCAATGATTTCGAACAGCGGGAAGAATTGGGCTTTACCTCGAAAGTACCGCGCTGGGCTATTTCATATAAATACAAAGCCGAAGCCGCCACAACTCTCTTAAAATCAATTACTTACCAAGTGGGACGCACAGGAGCAATCACGCCCGTAGCCGAACTCGAACCTGTACTTTTGGCAGGAACGACCGTAAAAAGAGCAAGTTTACACAATGCGAACGAAATCGAAAGGCTGGGCTTGCGGGTTGGTGATACGGTTTCGGTCGAAAAGGGTGGGGAAATTATCCCAAAAATTACAGGCGTAATTTTGGAAAAAAGAAGTGCGGAAGTACCTGATTTTCAATATATTAGCTACTGTCCTGAATGTAATACGGAGTTGATTCGCAGAGAAGGTGAAGCCGTCCATTATTGCCCTAACGAAAACGGCTGTCCGCCCCAAATCAAAGGCAGAATCGAGCATTTTATTAGCCGAAAAGCCATGAACATCGATAGTTTGGGGGAAAAAACGATTGAAGTTTTTTACGAAAAGGGCTTGGTTCGAGATTTGGCAGATTTGTACTTTTTGAAGTTCGAGCAGATCAGGTCTTTGGAAGGATTTAAAGACAAATCTTCAGAAAATATTATCAAAAGTATAGAGGCTTCGAAAGAAAAACCTTTTCAAAACGTGCTTTTTGGCTTAGGAATACGGTTTGTAGGCGAAACGGTTGCCCAAAAATTGGCGGAATATTTTAGAAATATCGAGGCTTTAGCAAAAGCAAATTTGGAAGAGTTACAGGCTGTGCCTGAAATAGGTGAAAAAATTGCCGAAAGCGTAGCGGCTTATTTTCAAGATGCGGCAAGTCAAATCATGATCCAAAAATTGAAAGAAGCGGGCGTACAACTTAGCGCTACAGAAACAGCTAAAACCTTGAAAGGCAATCAGTTACAAGGAAAAATTTTTATAGCTACAGGTACTTTGCAAGGGTTTCAAAGGGACGAAATCAAACGTTTTGTTGAGGAGCATGGCGGCGTATATGTGAGTTCGGTTTCCAAAAAAACAAATTTTGTCATCATTGGCGAAGCGGCAGGGGCAAGCAAAGTCCAAAAAGCTCAAGAATTAGGCATTCCCATGATTTCGGAGGAGGAATTTTTGAAAATGCTGGAATAAAAGATTTTCAGTATTTTACAAATTGGAAAAAATATTTAACTTGCTTCAAGAATAAACCTACCCAAAACTTATGGTAATTGCGGAAAATTTATTGGTAAAACACAGTCTTCGAAAAACAAAAATTCGCCTTGTGATTTTGGAACTGTTTTTGTCCCACAATCATGCGCTTTCACACAGCGAAATAGAGGAGAGCATTGGGCAAGACTATGACCGCGTTACGATCTACCGAACTTTTAAAACCTTTGAGGATCAAGGACTTATCCATAAAGTTCCTGCCGATTCGGGACTCGCCAAGTACGCCCTCTGCCAAGACCAAGCCTGTGCCGACCACAAACACTACGACAATCACGTACATTTTACCTGTACGCAATGCGGAAATACGTACTGCCTCGACCAAGTACCCATTCCGCTGATCCAGAAACCGCAAGGTTTTACTTTCGAGAGTTTTAGTTTTTTGGCGCAAGGGATATGTAAGTTTTGCGTAAAGGTTTGAATCACATGAAGCGAAAAATTATACGTTTTGCCAAATGGTTTTTGGGAATAAATTTTATTTTGCTCAATCTTATGGCGGCTTTTCATGCCCATAAGTTTGCGCAGCTCGATCCGTCCCAACACGCCAGAAGCAAAGCACCAAAAGAGATGACTTGGGTAGAAAAAGCCCACGTTTTGTTTTTTGGGGTGCGGAATCCTAAATCCGAAAACAAACGAAAGCCCGTTTTTTTGCCTTATACAGATGTTTTTGTTCAAAGTAATGGCAAAAAACTATCAGGTTGGTTTCTTCGAAAAACACACCCCAAAGGAACGGTTTTGATTTTTCACGGATACCTTTCTTGCAAATCTCATTTCTTGAACCAAGCCCACCAGTTTTACCAATTAGGGTATCAGGTTTTGCTCCTTGACCTCGAAGCCCATGGCGATTCAGAAGGTTCGCAAACTTCTTTTGGTTATGGAGAAGCCGACAATGTGAAGCAGGCGGTCGAAATGGTAAAAAAATTGGATTTTCATGAAGGGAAAATCATTCTTTTTGGCAGTTCGCTGGGGGCAGTTGCGGTCATGAAAGCCCTTTCGGAAGGCACTGAAGCCGATGTCGCTATTTTGGAAAGCCCTTTTGGAAGTTTTCGGCAAACGGTACAAAAACGATTTGAAAATATGGATATCCCTGCTTTTCCTGCTACTGATCTGCTCTTGGTGCATGGTAGTTTGCAACAAAATATTTGGTTTTACGGACACGAACCTATCGAATATGCCCGAAAAATCAAAATTCCTATCCTTTTGCTTTACGGTTTCAAAGACAGTGAAGTTGGTAAGGACGAAATAGAAAAGATTTATGCCAATTTGGAGGGGGAAAAACAATGGGCGGTTTTAAAAGGCGAACATAGCCGTCTTTTTACAACAGACGGCAAAAATTGGGTAAAGGCGGTAAAGCGTTTTTTAGAGAAAGATTTTAAACCACTTCAATAAACGGCGGAATATTCCAACGTAGTTTGCTATACTTAGACCTTGCGGATTTTCAAACCCGCAAGGTCTTTTATTTTTATACTGAAACTAAATTGGTTCTTGGTCGTAAAACGAAGTTCTTGTTCGTTTCTGTG
>JAAFHK010000022.1 GCA_013297565.1 Cytophagales bacterium | reverse complement strand
TTTTTAAAACTAACAGTTCTTTAAGAACTGTTAGTTCTTGATTATCAAGAGCTTATAAAAATAACATTTTCAGAAAAAAATGTTATTTTTTACCTTCTTTTTTCTTACTAATTTTCCAAAGTCGAATTAACTGTTATTTTTGCATTCAAGAGTTTAGAAATTGGACAATTTCTTTCGGCATCTTCGACCAATTCCGCAAATTTTTCGCCACTAATGCCTGCTACTTTGGCTTTTAGTATCAAGTTTGATTCGGTAACAGCCCCTAAAGCTGGGTCTAAGACAATCGTACAACTTACGTCTAAACTTTGGGGTACAAAACCTGCTCCACTCAAATTAAAACTCAGTTTCATAGCAAAACACCCTGCATGGGCGGCGGCGATCAGCTCTTCGGGGTTCGTTCCTGTTACATCTGCAAAACGATTGTGAAAAGCATAAGGAGTCTGTGACAATGTTTTACTTTGCGTACTCAGATGACCTTTGCCTTCTTTTCCGCTTCCTTGCCAAACGGCATTCGCTGTTCTTTTTATCATGATTGCTTTGAAAAATGTTGTTCAATTTTGCCTAATAAACAAACAAAAACAGACTAAGTTTTGAAAACTTAAGAAGTTTTTTTAGAAAGTAATTTCAAAACCTGCCGTAATAAAGCGAGGCAAACCTACCCGAATCCCTTGCGGACGGCGTGTAGCCATATATCGTTCGTTTGTCAAATTTTTCACCGCCAAATTGAATGAAAAATTGCGTTTAGGCATACGATAGTACATATTTATATCAAAAATTTGATAAGAAGGAATTTCACCTATTCGCCCGTCCGCCGTTGCAGTAGTTGTATTTAACTCGTCTCCAAACTGTCGGCTTACATAGGTAGAACTTAAGTTTCCTCCCAAACCAAAGGGCATTTCAAAATTTAGCGTATTCGACAAAAAAAACGGAGGTGCATAAGGTGTCCGATTGCCCTTTATGTTTTTTTCACCCACAAACCGATCAGCGCTATACCGAGCATCTACATAAGTCGCATTTACCTGCCAACGCAACAAATATTCGGGGCTAAACAGTTTGGCAAAGTCAAAACCTAAGCCCATTTCCAAACCCTGATGCAGAGTACGCCCTCCGTTAACCAAACCTGTCCCCGTTCCTCCCGAAGACTCGGAAACAGGAATAATTTGATTAGCAAAATCCATGTAAAAGGCTGTTAATTCGTAATTAAACAGGTTTTTAATTTTTCCTCTCGTGCCTATTTCATAATTCCAACTTTCTTCGGCATTGAGTTGATAAACTTCGCCCAAATTACTAATCGCATCTTTGACACGCGGCGGAGCAAAACCACGATGTACCCCACCGAAAACGGTCATGTTTTCAGAAAAATTGTAATTAAACCCTGCCCCTACTATCAAAGCCCCAATGTTATAATTAGCTACCAAATTCGTATCGACCAAAACATTGGTGTTGCGAATACGGAAAGTATTTCGCAAAATTTGACGTTCGTAAGAATATTGTTCAAGACGAATACCGCCCGTAATTCCAAATTTACTTGTCAAACTTATTTGTTGTTGAGCAAAAACACTGAAGGCTTTGCCTGTTCTAACTTCATTTTCGACCATATCACCTGAAGGAGCATTGTATTTTTTGCCATTGATGCGTTGTTCAAATGCTCTTTCGTACAAATATCGCATTCCAACTTGTAATTCTGCTTGTTTTTGTCCCAAAGCAAATTTATAAGTCAAGCGTGGCTCAATACCCAAAACTTCGAATTGCCGATTACGGTTTCCTGTCGAGTTTCGCATATAAACTGCTCCATTTGGCACACTTGGATTCCCCCAAACTATACCCGTTCGGTTGGAAACCGTTGCACTACTCGAAAAATCTTGTCTTTGCCAGTTCCGAGTGGTTGTATAACCAAAAAGTGAGGTTTGTAAAATAAGATTTTTATTAAATTCGTGTTTGTGGGTTAAACTTATAGAGTAGCGGCGAATAGTCAGGCGATCATCAGGTGCCATTAAGGCAAAATCCTGATCACCTTTGTCGTACATGGTTTGTGTAAGCCCAATATAAGTCGAGTTCGAGGTTTCGTCATAAATGCCTAATTTTAGTCCCAGACTTGATTTGTTGCTCAAGGTAAACTTGATTTTTGTAGAGAAATCATTAATTTGGTAATTGGCATAACCTAACTGATCAGCCTGACGTCGCAAAAAATTGACCTGAATACCTGTATTGCCAAAAGTATTACCGTAACCCAAAGAGCCATTGAAAAAGCCTTTTTACCCACCAATTACTCGCAATTTGGTTTGACTTTTTTCAGGTGGGTCTTGTGTGATATAATTAATCACCCCCCCAATAGTTTGAGGACCAAAAAGAATTTGTCCACTTCCTTTTACAATCTCAATACCTGCCATACGATCTATAGAAGGTGTATAATACATTTCAGGTTCGCCATAAGGATTCAAGGCTACAGGAATTCCATCTTCGAGAATTAAAACTCCTCGACTGCGATCTGGGTCTAAACCCCTAATTCCCAAATTCATACGCAAACCCGCCCCTTCTTCATCTACCACATGAATTCCCGTAACTTTTCGTAAAATTTCATTACCTGTAAGCGGAGCAAGGCGCTGAAGTTGCACCTCGTTCAAATAATCAGCAGACCCAGGTAATCTTCCAAAAATACCATCTCTTTGTGAAATAATATCAATTTGCGGTATTTGGAAAACTCTAAGACTATCAGTGTTGCCTTTTAATTTGCTATTTTTTTGAGCATAAAGGCTTGAAAAACAAACTATTAGAAATAAAGTAAGTATTTGAAAACGTACAAATTGCATAAATGTTTATATTTTTATTTAGACTAATTATAAATAGTATTTACAAAGGTAAAAACCATTTTTTACTTTGCAAATATTATTTAGACTAATTATAAATAAAATGACAAAAGTCATCTTTCGAAATAAAAAAGCCCGTAGAAAATTAATTCTACGGGCTTAAAAAAACAATACTTTTTACTTGATAACCTTAGATCTAATGCCTTTTACCAAGCTACCAATACTTGCCAAAGTTGCATCTGTCAATTCAACTTTGCTCATATTATCACGGTTAATTACAATTTCGCCATTAGAATCTTCCGAAATAACAGGTTTTCCGTCTGTAGTAATCAAATTTACTTTTCCATACACCAAACGTAATTGGTCAAAATCTTGATACAAAGCACCCATATTTGGCTTATCTTTTAGTTCAGCCAAAGCCAATAAAAGTTGTTGCAAAGTAATTTTTTGCTCACCAATTTTTTCGCGCAATTTTGGATTTTTCGTTTTTTCATAGATAGTAGTTGTAATGTGCATAGCCTCCAGCCAACCACCAGCTAAAATCAACACACTTACATCTTCCTGTTTGCGTCCTTGCAATTCAGTATTCATTTTCTCAAAATTTTTCTGCGTAATACGCAACAATTCTCCAAGATTGTTACGGCTTGCGACCATTTTCTTGAGCAAATCGTAATCAAAATACTGACCTACATTTAAACCACCTGCCAATTCTTTAACCGCATCGAGGTAATTAATGACATCTTGGTTGTTTTCGTAAAGATTTACATACCCCAAATCCGTACCATACACTCCCAAATTCAAAGCCTTTTTATGGCTCATAGTGTAGTTCTTGGAAAATTTAGGATCGCTAAGGTGCGCCCTATCGTAGGTAGCACCCGTTTCTTTGATCAATGCAGATATTTCAATAGGCGAGGGAATCGACTGCAAAATATTGATCAGATCATCAGAATATAGATACGCCATCACCATCTTGTGGCTTTTGGGAGTTTCTTTTGTAAAAGCATTTGCTTGAATAAGAAGCAAAGCCAAAACTAAATACAACTTCTTCATAATTGGATTTTTTAATGCTTAATGAACAATAAGGACAATGTTTATTTTATTAAAAGTACGGCTTTTACCTACAAAAGTTTTGCCTCATATAGTACGCTAAATAAGCGCCAAAATTGTAAATAAAATAATCGAACTTATTGTTAAATCTTACACTTGTCATTTATTAGCAAAGTTCAACTAATTAATCCTTCGATTTGCCGAATTTGATTTTGCCCATGAACTCGATCAGTTTTCGCAAAAGTTCGGTATAAAGTGTGAAATATAATACTACAGTCATCAACCAAATAACCAAAACATTGAATAAATAAGTAGGGAAATACGTACCTAAGAAGTGTTTTTCAGGTGCGAAAAAATGAGATCGGTAATCAAGCGTATGATTGGGGCGAGAAACAAAAAAAACTGGATCGGTTTTTTGGATCAAACGCCCTTCTTGGATAACAATCTTTATTTTTTCGTTCGTATTACGAACCCAGTCTTTCATAAAATCATTAGAATGCTTGTTCTGTAACTTACTAAGGCTTTCAGGCTCATATTCGTTCAGAACTATATCTCTGCCTTCGCGGGAAGCATTATTGATTTCGATATAATAGGCTTTGATCAAATCAAGCACTTTTTTTATGTCCTCTGCCCTTTGTTCTGTAAATTTAGCCCCTTCAACCACATTTTCAGGCTTAAATTCTGTCAAAAAGTTCTTGTATGTTTCTAACACTTTTTCATCAATTTGAACATTTTCGACAGGACGGTTTTGTGTTTCGAGCAAAAGTTCGGTTCTAATCAAAGCCAAATCGTTTTCGACTATGATCATTAAAGAATCTGATTTTCCACTTTCTTTCATTTTTGCCGCCATTTCACTCAACCCAATGAGTTTTTTCTCCATTTCTGGAAACCAATAGGAGGCTTTAAAATTTGCCTGACTTTCATACATTTCCCAATCAAAAAGCAAACTTTCGTAAGGATTGTTTTTGAATTGATGCACCATCAAAGCCTCATAAGCCCAGCGAGATGCCCAAAAATCTGCCACAATCGGTACTTTGCCATGTTCGCTAATCGAATTATTGAGTTTATCAAAGCTAAATATAGCTCCACTCAAAATCATTTGAGGAATTAACAATAATGGAATTAAGATATAAACTGTAACTGCCGAGTCAAAAGCCGAAGAAATATTTAAGCCCAAAACATTAGCAAAACAAGAAACTGAAAACAACACAAGCCAATATGCCATATTCATATCGCGCACATCAAGTATCACATTGCCTATAATTACAAAAGTAATGGTTTGGATTGCCGAAAGAACAAACAAAATGAAAACTTTTGAGCTTAAGTAGCTTCCTTTGCTCAAATTTAAGAAATATTCCCGTTTCTTTATTTTCCTATCACGTATAATCTCCTCAGCGCTAACTGTAAGCCCCATAAACAAGGCAATAACAATACAGATAAGGATATAAGCAGGAATATTGTCGTTATATCGGAATATATATTCATATTGATCCGAATCTAATTTATATTTATAACGAATCACCAAAGCCATTAGCAAAGCCAGCATAGGCGCTTCCAACAAATTAATTAGCATATATTGTTTATTGCTAATCTTGGAAAGCACGTCACGGGTGGTAAAAATAATAGCTTGCGTAATTTTTGAAGGAATTTTTAAATTCTTAGGTGGTTCTTCTTTAATATCAGGCAACCTATCCAAAGTAAATTCTCTTTGATACATTTCGTGCCATTCTTCAGGGCGGATTTTACGTTTATTCGTAAATTCACCGTATTCATCAACCACTCTTGCTTCTATGATATTAAATATCTGTTCAGGATTTACGTTCCCGCAAGTCATACATTGTCCTTTATCACTGCCTACTTGTTTGGTAGCTTTTTTGAAATAAGTAACGGCTTCGACAGGATTTCCATAAAAAACAGGGAATCCACCTGTATCCATCAACCACATTTTATCGAACATTTTGTAAATATCCGAAGAAGGCTGGTGAATAACGACAAAAATCAATTTGCCTTTCAAAGAAAGTTCTTTGAGCAAATCGATGACGTTCTCCGAATCTCTTGAGGACAAACCCGATGTAGGTTCATCAACAAATAGAATAGAAGGTTCTCTGATCAGTTCAAGGGCAATATTGAGGCGTTTTCTTTGACCACCACTAATTTTTTTATTAAGAACATTGCCTACTTTCAGGTTCATGATCCTGTCCAAGCCCAAATTGGTTAGGACATTTACGACTCGTTTATTTAATTCCTCCTCACTCAAATCTTTGAAACAAAGTTTGGCGTTATAGTAAAGATTTTGATAAACAGACAGTTCTTCGATGAGGAGATCGTCTTGGGCAATATACCCAATCACTCCCTCAATGTGGTGGGATTGTTGTGGATCGTGCAGATCGAATCCATTGATAAGAACTTTTCCGCTTGAAGGAAATTCCAAGCCCGCCAAAGCATTAAGTAAGGTAGTTTTGCCTGCTCCGCTTGCTCCCATAATACCAATCAATTTGCCTGAACTCTCAGAAAGATTGATATTTCTCAATCCTATAGCCCCATTAGGAAAACGATATTCCATATCAACCACGTTGAATGAAATATTTTGGCGTTCTGTATCGCTATTAAAACGGCTAACCAAATCACTATAGTAAAGCGGTGCGCCCTTGGGAGTTTTGAATACACTACCTGGCGAAAACAACAAAATATTATTGGTACGCACTTGCTTACCATTCAAAAATATTTCGTCCTCGCCTGTATATTTTGTAAAATACAAGCCCACGTTATTTACGCGCAGGAAAATGATCTCACCATCAAGAAGCCCCGAGTCAATAAACTTAGCTTTGGCTCCTTCAGGTGGCGGTTGATCATCAAAAATCAAAATATCCTCACTATCAACAAGCACGTGAGAATCGGCTTCGGTAACAAAACTAACAATCAATTTGTACTCTGCTTTGGGAATATTAAAAACCGTAGCAACGGTTTCTATAATCTCCATTCTTTGCGAAGTAAAATTTCGATCAGCCGCCACCATTTCCAAAATCTTGAACAATACGATTACTTTTTGGCTTTGAGTAAGCGTTTTGTTAATTTTGCGACAAAGAGAGAGTACCTTTACGGCATCATTTACTCTGGTTACTCGCTGTTTTTTCTTTTTCTCACCGTCTCCGTCTGCACTTTCACTTTTGTTATCGCTTTCCTCGATCCCAAATTCAGCGTACCGATCATACAACGCCACATACTCGGTTACGGTAGCCGAGTCGAGGTCTTGTTGATAAAAGTTAATGATGAACTCTCGTTCTTTTTCGGTAACACCACCGTCTTGCTTGGAGATAATAGCAAACAATTGGGTAAGTGCCTTAAGTATTTCTTCACTCATAGGGGCTTACTCTTTGTTACGTTGCCGACCAAGTTGCGCCGCCAATTTAGTTTGGATAAATAATTTTATAAATCTAATCTAAAACTATCTAAGAGATAGTTTTAGGAAAATAAAGCCCAATGAGCGCAAAACTAAGCGCTACAAAATCAGGCTTTGACTAATAGGTTGCAAATTCGAAGGGAATATCTACAAGCTCCGAAAACTCTTCGCCTGCCTCTTCCATGTCCTCATCGTCTTCATGGTAGTACCAGATAACGGTTGTTCCCGTGATGTCTTCGAGCTTCGACAAAATATCGAGAATCAGTTTCGAAGATGCCGTATTAAAATATTCCAGCTTGAAAGCGAACTTAGTCTGTGGATTCGCATTTTTTTGGTAACGGTCAAGCCATTCCAAAATAGGCTGATAGAACTCGGCAGAATCTTCGGGTAACGAACGACCAGAAATCTCAAAAAGACTTTTGTCCTTATCTAAGACGATTCTGGGGGTATCCTCGGTTGCTTCTAAGTTGATGACTTCCATTTTATAATCAGTTTAAAGTATTGACTATTCTTTTGTATTAACGCGTGAAACGGTATTTTTAAGCGAAAAAAAACTAAGTCTGCCGTCAATGGTTTCAAACTCGAATTGTAGTTTGTTACCAGACTTGCGTGCCATATCCACAAAGCCCAAACCTGCACCACCTTTTTCGGAAAGTCCAGGAGAACCTGTAATAATTTCTTTGTAAAGTGCTTTTAAGCCATCTTTGTCCAGATCATTAATGCCACTCAATTTTCTATTGATTTCAGGCACTTTCTCTGTAAAAACAGGATTACCTGAAGTAATAAAATAATGATGCTCATCTTTGCCAATCATGAATAGGGCGTTATTTTTTGCACCTGATTCTGGATCGAGATTATCAGCGTGTTTGGAAATATTTTGCAAACACTCGACCATGACGTTAAAGACTTTGCGCTTTACTCCAGAATCTTCGCCAAACGAGTCCATGTTCCGTTCGGTCATTGCCAAAATCGACTTGGTTACTTCTTGGGTAAATTCCCCTTCGTAAGCCAAAATCAATTTCTCTTGGAGCATGGTCTTATGTAATTCATAAACAAAATCCATGTGCGTAAAGGCTTTTATGTTACGATTTTGCGTTAAAACAAGCAATTTTAAGAGTTACCTCTCAATTTGCGTGTTAATATATACTTTTTTTTTTATTCGAAGCAAATAATTAGAAGAAAATTAAAATTTAATTCCAATAATTAATACGTCATCGGTCTGCTTTCGATCACCGCGCCAGTTTTCAAACGTTTCATCGAGCAAAATTTTAATATGTTCGATGTTCTCTTTATGGTTTTCAAGAATTACTTTTTGGATGGCTTTTGGGGTCAGGCGTTTGTCATCTATACCTCCAAATTGATCCACATAACCGTCCGAAAACATATAAATTTTATCTTCAGCTTCGTATTGTAATTCGTAAGTCTTAAAATGCTTTTCAGTTTTTAGTGGTTGCCCACCTATCGCAAACCGATCTCCTTTGTATTCGATCAACTCACCTTGGCGTACCAGATACAAAGGGCGATGAGCGCTTGAATATAAAACTTCTTTCTTGTCAGTATCTATACGGCAAAGGGCAATATCCATGCCATCTTTGGTCGTATTATTAACGTCTTGTTTCAAAGTACGCGTTACGCCTGCATCAAGCATATCCAAAATTTTCCCCGTTTGCATTTCGCCCTCTTGAGTATTCACAATGTCATTCAATAGGAAATACCCAATCAAGGAAATCAAAGCACCCGGAACTCCATGTCCTGTACAATCAACCACCGCAATAAAGGTATGATTTTCTTTTTGAAAAAACCAAGGAAAATCACCACTTACCACATCACGCGGCTTATAATAAATAAAAGAATTGGGCAAATGCTTACGAATGAGTTGCGTATCAGGCAGTATCGCACTTTGGATTCGCTGTGCATAGTTAATACTTTCCCTGATTTTTTTATTCGTTGAGAGCAAGGCAATCTCTGTATTTTTTTGCTCTGTAATGTCATGTGATACTATCAAAATTGATTCCAAACTTTCATGATTATCAAATTCAGGAATAGCATTTACTTGCATAATGCGTTTTCCAAAAACAGACGGAAAGGGCAATTCTTTTTTGATAGTCGTGTTTTTTTCGCTAATTTCATCAATTAGTTCAGACCACGCCGCAATAATACTACTTTCCAAGCTAATTTCCTTAATATTTTTTCCTAATAATTCTTGCGGTTGTAAAGCGGCAAGGGTATTAATACTGGGATTGATATAGAAAATATTGCCTTCGTTGTCTAATCGGGTAATCAAATCAGGCGAATTTTCGGACAAAGATTGCATTTGTCCTCGCATACGTGCTTCGGTTTCGGCTCGGCGGCGTTCGGTAATATCTCTTAAATTTAGCACAATGCCTCGAACCGCTTTATCAGAAAGCCGATTCGTGCCTGTCGCCTCCAACCAAATATACTCATTACTTTTTTGGCGGTACGAAATTTCGACCGCTTGCTTTTCGTTTGGATTTTCCAAAAGTTTGCGGAACATCATCATCAAATCCTCTTTGCTATCTTCATGCACATTGTCCAAATCACTTTTTCCGACTAACTCAATAGGTTGGAAACCAATAATGCGTTCGGCAGAAGGGCTTATGTAGCGAATCATGCCCTCTTGTTCGTAAATGGTAATGACTTCTGAAGCATTTTCCAAAACGACTTGCATGAGTTTTTGGCTTCGCTGAACTTCCTCTATTTTTTCTTCTAATTGTGCGTTCGTGCGTTTCAGTTCTTCTTGGGTTGCCTCCATCACTTCGGCGTTTTGGCGCAAAACTTCTTGCTGAACGCGTAATTCTTTTTCCATTTGTTGAGATTCTTTCAACAAAATGGCAGTTCTTGTATTGACTTTTATGTCCGAAATAGTTCGAGCAATGATGACACTAATTTCCTTAACAAATTGGGTTTGAGAAGACGTAAAACGTTCGAAACCCGCCAGTTCCAGAACTCCATAGACTTTTTCGTTCGTAATAAAAGGAACTAAAAGAATACATTTGGGTTTGTGATCACCCAAGATTCCCGAACGAATCGTCATATAATCATTGGGAATTTCGGTTCTTAAGATCATTTGTTGCTCAACTGCCGCTTGCCCTACCAAACCTTCAGCAAAGCGGAAATTTCGCTTATAGAATTTTTTGCGAGAATAGGCATAACAGGCGTTCATTTCCAAAATAGGCACAAGTTGGTCTTCATTGGTGGTATAAAATGCCCCTTGTACCGCCCCAATTCGGCGAGCTATATAAGACAAAATATTTTCGCCAACCTCTTCCAAATTGTTATACAAACGGAGAATTTGCCCAACTTCCGCCACACCGCCAATAATCCAATTTCGTTCCCTGTCTTTTTGTTCAGCCTCTTGAATATTATTGCGCATAGTAATCAAGGCATTTCCCAAAATATCATCTTGGCTCAAAGGGCTAAAATCGGCTCGATAATTTCCCAAACCTACACTATAGGCAAAATCAGCCGTTCGGCGCAAGCCTGTAACCAATTCCATGACGGTAAGAGCCATTTCGCCAATTTCGTCATTGCTACTGCGTTGTATTTTTTCAGGCAAAACCCCTTTGGAAAGCACCTGAAGCGTATGCTTGAGGCGAATGAGTGGAATAATCAAATATTGGGAATACAAGCGGGCAACCGTCCAAGAAATAAAAATAACAAAGAGTCCAGAATAAATAAAGGTTTTGATCAAAAAATCAAGTTCTTGGTTGATTTCGTCCTGATCTATTTTTACCACCAAACCCCAGCGTACTTCAGGCAAAAATTTCCATTCTGAAAGTGTTTTTTTGCCCCGATAATCAAGCGAACTTCCTGCCCCATCTTCTCCTTGCACTGCTTTTTGCAAATCTTCGGCAATTTCGTCATTGATCGAAATATGAGTCGTAAAAAGCGGAGAGTTTTTATCATCTCTCTTGCGATTGAGCAAGGTAAGGCTTCCGCCCGAAGTCGAGAGCTTGCCAATCAAAATCTCACCTGTTCTCCGCAAACCTGTTGTATCATTGCTTATTTTGTATATTTCTTCCATTTTCGAAACCGTAACCACATAACCCAAAATCACCTTGTCGCTGTCCAAAACCGAAGCCGCCACATTCATATAGGCTTGTCCATTATGCTCATAAGGTTCTTCAAAATACAAATCCATTTGGGCTTTTTCCTTGATGTATTGGTAGTTTTTGATTTTTCCACCCAAAAAATATTCTTTTGGAATCGCCTTGACACTATATAGTACAATGCCATTGGTATCCAAAAGAAAAATGTTTTCGTAATTATTTACTTCAGCTATCGGCATGAGGTAATCCCGCAAAGTATTTCGGGCAGTTACGTTTGCGACCATATTCAAGGAATCCAATACGGTTTGTGAAAGCGGAATCAAACCAAAACGAACTTTGTTTGAACTGCGAATCAGATCGGTGTTGTAGCGCAAATGTTCAAAAATAGAGCCTAACTCCTTGACTTTGAGATTACTAATTACTTGCAAACTTTCAGCATATCGTTCTTGGATCGAATTCCGACTTACGGTATAAGACAGAATACTAATTGCCAAAACCGACACCAAAACCACCGAAAGCAGTAATACCGTAATCTTTGCCCCTATTTTAAGTTCGTTTAGCATATTTTATATAATTTGAATATTATTGGGTTTATAACCAATGATATGCCATTTTGAAACAAAGGCGTAATTTATCAAAAAAAAAACGCTTTCCAAAAATTTGAATCAAATAGTTAGGAAACCTTCTTGGATTATTTATAATAAAAACATTCGCATATTATTAAAAAAAAATATTTTAGTAGGTACTCCAAAAAAAATCATTACATTGCTTCTTAGTATTTACTATTTCCCATTAAAACTACAAAATTTGAACTATGAATTATTACATGGCAGTTCTAAAAAACTACGCAGGCTTCGAAGGTAGAGCCAGAAGAAGCGAGTTTTGGTATTTTACCTTGATTAACTTTGTTATTTCTACTGTACTTAGTGCCATAGGTGGCGCTATTGGTTTTGAAATGATTGGTAGTATTTATTTTTTGGCAGTGCTTGTTCCTTCCATTGCCGTAGCCATTCGCCGTATGCATGACATAGGTAAAAGCGGCTGGTTTATGTTAATCCCAATTTATAACATCATTTTGGCGGCTACAGAAGGCGAACAAGGCGAAAATGAATACGGATCAGACCCTAAAGCCTAAAAATTGTTATTTATTTTGAAAAGCGTAGCCGACTCAAAGAAAGTTTGCTACGCTTTTTGTTTTTTTGCACAAATAAAAACAAATTATGGAAATCAGAACCGAAAATTTATTTAAAAAATACAAAGCCCGAACGGTCGTAAATGACGTATCGATCCAAATGCAACAGGGCGAAATCGTGGGGCTTCTGGGACCTAACGGGGCAGGAAAAACGACTACTTTTTACATGATTGTGGGTTTGATCAAGCCTAATAGTGGTAATATTTACCTTGATGACGTGAATATTACCAGTTTGCCCATGTTTCGCCGTGCCAAATTAGGTTTAGGATATTTGGCACAGGAAGCCTCTATTTTTAGGAATTTGAGTGTTGAGGAAAATATTTTAGCCCCTTTAGAAATGACCAATTTGCCCAAAAAAGAGCAAAAAGAAAAAGTCGAAACCCTTTTGGAAGAATTTAGCCTGACGCACGTTCGCAAAAGCATGGGCAAAGTGCTGTCGGGCGGGGAGCGCCGCCGAACCGAAATTGCAAGAGCTTTGGCAACCGATCCCAAGTTTATTCTGCTCGACGAACCTTTTGCGGGTGTCGATCCGCTGGCAGTCGAGGATATCCAATTCATTGTGTATCAGCTCAAAAAGAAAAATATTGGCATTTTGATCACCGACCACAACGTAGATGAAACCCTCTCAATTACCGACCGAGCCTATTTGCTATCGGACGGAAAAATCCTCAAGGCAGGCACGCCCGAAGAATTGGTGGTAGATGAAGTCGTACGGCGGGTTTATCTGGGCATGGGTTACGAATACAAACGCAAAACTTTTACGCACCGTTCGCAACTGGTTTGAGGAAATAGTTTTCAGGCAAACCTTGCAAGGTCTTTAATACCTTGCAAGGTTCATACAACTTTTAGTACCATTAGCCAGCTCATTTTCTCAAAAAATCCTCAATGAGTTTGGCATAGTTATCTTTGAAAAGTACAAAACAATTTTCTAATTGTTTCGAATCAGTTTCCAAATCTTCTACCACATTTTGCCGCAAATCGGCTTCCATTTTGGAGGCTTGCGCCGAAAGTTGTTGAATGCCCAAAGTAGCCGCACTTCCTTTCAAACTATGCAAAACTTCGCGCATTTTATCAAAATTTCGCCGTTTCAGCGCTTTTTTACAATCCGCAATCAGTTCAGCACTTTCATTTACAAAATCCATATAAAACGAAAGCAATATTTCTGAATCGCTATATTTTTGTAATTGGCTTAGAACTTCAGGGCTAATAATCTCATTTTCAACTTCTTGTGTTTTTAGGCTAAGGTTTTGGCTTCCCTTTTCTTCCAAATTTCCTTTATTTGTCCAAATAGCCACCTTTTCGATCAAAATTTGGGCTTTTATGGGCTTAGAAAGATAGTCGTCCATACCTGCTTGCAAAAAAATTTCTCGTTCTTCGGGCAGAGAATAAGCCGTTAAGGCAATGATCGGCGGACTGGGCTGTAAGTTTAACACCTTGATTTTGAGTGTAGTATCTATTCCGTTCATCACAGGCATCTGAATATCCATGAGGATCAAGTCATAGTTTTTTCGTTTCACTTTTTCCAAAGCTTCAAGCCCGCTTTGCACAGTTTCCGTTTTGCAACCCGCTTTTCGCAAAATGCCTTCAGCCACTTTCAGATTGATAGCATTATCATCAACTATCAAAACAAAAGGTTCGTTCGTAATTTTAGTAACTTCCGTTTTTGGGCGTTCTTGAATTATTTTTAGGGCTTCGGAGCTTACGGCTTCGGTTTCAAAAGTGAACCAAAAGCAACTGCCTTCACCTACTTCCGAAATTACCCCAATTTGTCCGTTCATCAGGCGGCAGAGTTCGTGCGAAATTGCCAAACCCAGCCCAGTTCCTGCGTAAGATTTCGTATAAGAATTGTCTAATTGGTTAAATTTGACGAATAATTGGGCAATATTATCTTCGGAAATCCCTATGCCAGAATCGATGACATCAACTTTCAAAATCATTTTCTGATTCGATTCGCCTTCTTTGCTCACAAAAATCCGCACCGCACCTTCCTCCGTAAATTTGATGGCATTCGAGGTTAAGTTGCTCAAAATCTGTAAGATACGCGCCTCATCGAGCAGAACGTAGGGCGGTACATCATCTTCGATATAATATTGGAATGCCAATCGCTTGGCGTGGGATTTTGGGGCAAAGGTGTTTTTTATTTTTTCCAACACTTCTTTTAGCAAAACAGGCTGTCGGCGCAGAACCATTTTTCCCGCCTCGATCTTGGATAAGTCCAAAACATCATTCAAAATATTGAGCAGTATATCCGCCGATTTTTGCAGATTCGACACATACATTTTCTGTTCAGCATTGAGAACCGCACTTTCAAGCATTTCGATCATGCCAATAATTCCATTCAAAGGCGTTCGAATTTCGTGGCTCATGTTCGAAAGAAAAACTTTTTTTGCTTCCAAAGACCGTTCGGCTATGTCTTTTGCATGGCGCAGTTCTTCGGTAGCTTTTCGCAATTCGGTAATATCGCGCGCCACGCACTCGACCGCAACAGCTTGATTATCAGCATTATAAATCAATTTGAAATTCGAAAGCACCGTTCGTATTTCTCCATTTGTATGTTCGACTGTACTTTCATAATTTCTTAAATATTTTTTTTCCAATAAAATTTCTATAATTTCTTTCCACTGAAATTTATTTCCTTTCTGCCAAATTTTTTTCTCGACCAGTTTTTCCGCCTCGATCCCTATAAACTCCTCCACAGAAGGGCTGATCATCAAGATAGTTCCATCGAGTTTGCATTGGAAATAAATATCAATAAAAGATTCGAAAATACTCCGAAACTTGGCTTCGCTTTGCGCCAAAGAAATTTCTGCCAATTTTTTTTCCGTAATATCGTGCGAAACCCCCAAAACTTCAGTAATCGGGCTGTTATCTTTCAGAATAGGGTTGATAAAAGACTCGCGCCAAAGTTTGCGATTTTGGGCATCAAAGACCGTCATTTCCAAATGCTCAATATTACCTTCGAAAACACTTTTGTACGTTTGACGCAGTTTTTCGTAGTTGGCGGCATGGCTTAAAATAGGAATTTGGCTAATTTTCATACCTCGATACGGCGTAACCTGATAGAGTTCTTGCATCGTTTTTACAAAATTACGGTTGAACTCCATAATCTCGAGATCGCGGTTGATAGTCCACATATTCAAAAAACTACTGTCAAAAAGGGCTTGGAGGTGGGCGGCTTGGTTACTTATTTTCTCCAAATGGCGATGGCGTTCGATAGCCGTAATCAAAACATTCGAAATAAAACTCACCAAAGACAAATCGTTTTCACTTAAGCGCTGATCGGCTTCGAAACTTTGCACCACTATCAAACCCAGATTTTGGTTCTGAATCCGAATCGGTACGCCTATCCAGGCTTTTGGCAACTTGGTTTCCGTTTTTTTGAGCAAATTCGCAATTTCGCTACGTTCCAAAAACATGGGATTTTCGCAATAAGTCAGAGCAAATTCTGCAAAAATTTCCCCGCTAATCCGTTTGGCAGGCGTTTTGGAAGAATTGACAACATATTGATAATCAGGCATTTGTGTCTTTTCATTTTTCAACACAATCAAAAAACTATCAAAATGCAAAACCCGCTTCAGTTCGGTATAAAAACCCTCATACAGTTTTTTTAAGTCCAATTCTTTAAGCACCAAATCAGCAATTCGAAAATAAAGTTCTTGTATCCTTTCGGCACGAACCTGCTCGGTGGCATCATAAAGAATTGCCCGCAAAGCCATAGGAACGCCCGTTTCGTCATATTCAAAACTTACGCTACCCGTCAAATTGATTTTTTTGCCTTGTTTGCTTAATAAAGCCGTTTCGAATTGTGCCAAAGAACCGACCGCATTGAGTTGGGCTAACTGGTTCAGGGTCTGTTCTTTGCTATTTTTATGAAGGATTTTTTCAAAATTCAAATTTTCCAAATCCTCATTGCTGTAACCTGTTGCGGTTTTCCACGCTTCATTGACAAAAATAAATTTGCCGTCAAGTGCCACAATCTGAATCAAGTCGTGCGAATTGTCAAAAACATTTTGCAATAGATCATTACTTTTGTCCAAGACTTTGCTAAAATGTCGTTTTTCGGTCGTATCACCTCCTACCAAAATTGCCCAGTAAGTGCCTTCTTTATTCTCAAACACCAAAGCGTTGAAATTGATCGAAAATCCCTTGTTATTTTTGCCTGTAATTATTCCTTCAAGGTGCTTGAGGGAAGGATCAAGCCTAAAAGTGGTTTTTTCAGCCCATTCAGAATCAAAAATGTCAAAAAAATTCCGCCCCTGTAAATCCTCTAATTTCCATGAAGTTTTTTGTTGAAAAAAAAGATTGGTGAATAAAACCTTGTTTTCAGAATCGATAGCCACAACAAACCAATTGACGTGCTGAAAGGCTTCTTGCAAAGATTGGCGTAAAATCATGGGACAGAAAGAGAAGATTGGTACTTTACAAAGACTTTGTTACAAGATTAATTTTTGTTAAAATGGGCTTTTTGTATAATTTCATCGTACAAAACCTAAATTACAATGGAAAAACTATCAAAAAGCCCTGTCAAATATAGTTAAAAAATTGAAAATTGGTAAGAATATATTAGCGTTTATGAATATTCTGTAGCGTACCCTTCGTATGTTTCTAAAACATTAAAAATCAACTTATTGGCACAGAAAAAGTCTATGCTACAGACTTGTTCACAAACTTTATTTTTCTGAAATGTTATTTCTTACCTTCTTTAGACCGTTTCCAAAACCCGCAATTTGTCTTTGATCAAATCCAAAACGTAGCGGCGATCTTCTGCACTTTTTCGAACATCAACTTCATTTACATCAATTACCAGTAAATCCGAAAAATTGTACTTTTCGAAGTAACCAGTGTAGTGTCCGTTCAGTTTTTCCCAGTAATTGCGTTCCACAATTTGTTCATAATCCCTTCCACGTTCTTTGATGCGTTTGATGGCATTCTCAACGGTAATATCCAAATAGACCATGAGGCGTGGGCGACTGATGTGTTCGAGCATATTATATAATAATTCTTCGTAAAGATTGTATTCTTCTTTGCTCATTTTGGCGTTTTCCATCAACAATCGGGCAAAAATGACATCACCATAAATGCTCCTATCCATAATGCAAGCCGACATTTTTTCGGCTTCTTTCAGCATTCGGAAGCGTTTATTGAGAAAATAAACTTGGATTGGGAAACTGTAACGTTCCTGATCGTGATAAAATTTGTCTAAAAGAGGATTGTCATCAACGGGTTCTCTGAAAAAATGAAAGTTGAGTTCATTGGCTAAAATTTCCCCCAAAGTGGTTTTTCCTGCCCCTACTACGCCATCAATACAAATAATGGATTCCATAATACGGTTTTTCGGTTGGATATAATTAAAAAAATAAGCATAAAATTCGTGCATAGCGCCCTTAATTTGACGTACTTTTGTTGATAGCAAAGGTAATTTTTTCTGTTCAAATTTTATACACTTTACAAGTTTTATGTTGGCAAAAATCTTGATTGCTTCCCTGCTCAAGTCTGTTGATGATGTTCGAAGTTTCGAACGTTTTGCTTTGTCATTAGTGCCTGATTTTCAAGTGTTTATTATCGGTTCGCCAAGTAATTTTCTGCCCAATTTATTTGAAAAAATTACGTTCATTCCTTTACCTTTTTTTCCAAGAACTTTTTTTCAAAGAATACAAGGCGTATATTTTTTTGCTCAAAAGCTGTTCGATTTGAAACCTGACATTTTGATAATTCAAAGTCCTGATTTGCTTGTAGTTAGTGTTTTTTATAAACTATTTTTTGGAAAAAAACTCATTTATGATATTCAAGAAAATTATTTTAACAATATTTTTTATCAAAATTATTATACAAATTGGAAAAAATATCTTTTAGCTTTTGGAGTTCGTTTGCTTGAAAGATTGTGTAGTTTGTTTGTAGATGGCTTTTTTTTGGCAGAAAAAAGTTATGAGAAGGAATTGTGTTTTGTTGAAAAAAAATTTTTTTTGGTAGAAAATAAATATGCACTTGTAAAGTATGGCGAACATTTTTGTTCGCCTAAAAGCAAAGAAAAATTGCATTTTATTTATACAGGTACGGTTTCAGCAGTATATGGAACGCACCGAACTATTGAATTTATAAAGAAATTATATGCTGAAAATCAAGAACTTAGGCTTACTTTGATCGGCTGTTGTTTGGATCAAAATTATTGGGACAAATTGAACAAAATGGTTGAGGGCTGTTCGTATATTGACTGGAAAATAAGCCAAGAACCTGTAAATCATGGCTTGATTATGGAAGAAATTCAAAAGGCAAATTTCGGAATTTTGGGTTATTTGCCCAATCGAAGTACGGAAAATTGCGTACCAAGCAAAATTTATGAATACATGGCATACCGTCTGCCGATTCTTATGCCCTCGAATCCGTTTTGGGAAAGCATAACAGCTCCTTACAAAGCAAGTTTTCGAATTGATTTTGAGGATTTTAACCCCCCAAAATACCTTGATGAAATCCAAAATTTTCTTTTTTATGAAACCGAGCCAATTCCTGAAACAGTTTGGAAATTTGATAGAGAAGGATTCAAAAAAATTGTACTTTCTTTATATTCGCAAAGCAATCCCTTCAAATAATATTTACTTCAGTTTCAAGTTCTACGGCAAATTTTTCTAAAACTGATTTTTGGATTGCCTGTGCCAATTCCGCAATTTCTCTGCCTGTCGCTCCTCCGTAATTTACCAAAACAAGGGCTTGCGAAGCGTGAGAACCTGTTTTGCCAACCTTTTTTCCTTTCCAAGCACATTGTTCGATCAGCCAAGCCGCCGCTATTTTCATTTGATCGAGTTTTTCGCTGGGGTACGCAGGCATATTTGGAAAATTGAGTTTGATTTTTTCAAAAAGGAATTTCGCAATTTCGGGATTTTTGAAAAAACTACCTGCATTACCCAACACGGCAGGATCGGGCAGTTTGCTTTGGCGAATCTCGATGACGGCTTGACTAACTGCTTGAATTGTCGGTTTTACAATGCCTTTTTTGTCCAAAATCTCCTGAATTGCTCCGTAAGAAAGGCGAAAAAAAGGATT
>JAAFHK010000218.1 GCA_013297565.1 Cytophagales bacterium | reverse complement strand
AGTTCCGTAACGTTATAGCCAATCTCGCGCAGACTTGCAGGAATTTCATCGCCCGCGCCCACGTAATAGCCAATGTTTTTGCCTGCTGTTTTCAGTTCGACTCTTGCCAATTTCGCTTTCGAAGGGCTAAAAAGCGTTTGAATGGGAATGTGCGGATAGTCAATGCGTTCCAGACTGCGGGCGGCTTGTCCGTTGAGCAAAACTTGCAATTCACCTGTGCCGTTTTGGGCGGGTGGCGTAATGGTAAAACTAATTTTCTGTTCTTCGCCTTTTTTCGAAAAGGTAATAAATTGATTTTCAGGACTTTGTTTCCAACCTTCGGGCAGTTTGAGGCTGATCGTGCCTTCGGCTTTTTCTTTGCCTGCACTCAACAAAATGTCGATTTTTTTAGGGGTTTTATCCGCCAAAACATAGACCTTATTCATCAAATTGGCTGTAATTTCAGGCACAATTTCCAAATTTCGGTATTTTTCGCCCGTTACAGCTTCAGTCCAACGGTAGAGAACAGGCACATTAAACTCGATTTCTACTCCATCAAAATCAAAAACGAAACTCGTAAGTGTACTTGAGGGAGTTTCGGGCAAACCGATCCATGCCTGATTTTGGACGTCAAACATTCCTTTCGTGCCATCTTTTTCTAACCAATAGGCTTGCGAAACGGGCAAGTCTTTGCTTAGGGAAAAAAGTTTTTTCGCACTTAGTAAAGTATTGGTTTTCAATACATTATCTTGTTCTAAAAGGTCGTTTTTTTGCTGTTCGTTTGTCCCAAACAAAACAAAATTGGATTTCAAGGAAACAGGAAAACTCGAACGCTTGATCAGATTTGCCGTTAGCGTTAGCGAACCTTCCGCCGTAACCGAATAACTATCCGCCACGACCTCGAACCACAAACCCACACAATTACGGATAATTTCCTTTAATTCGGCTTGTTTGAACGCCAACCAGTGGTTTTCTTTGTTACCCATTTTTTGCAAAACCTCTATTTGGCGATAGGCTTTGAGCAACATGGGCAAAATAGCCGTAGGGTTTTCGGCTTGGAAAGTGCGGTAGGCTTCCTGCAAAAGTTCGCCAATGGTTTCGCCGCCTTCTACCCTTCGCCACGAAATTTCTATGTCTTCAAATATTTCTTTTTCGGCTTTTTCGCCCTCCAAGTGCATAAAATATTCCCACTGCGCCCCCCGCACTTTGGTACTCCCCATGCCCTGACTTTGGTGCATGGTGCGGCTTTCTGCCGCAATTTCGCCGTACGATTTGCCCAAAAGATGACTATACAAACCTGCGTCTATTTTCAGCAAACCCGTAGTATCCATTTTTCCATCTTGGAAAAAGAAAGCCGAAGTATTCCAAAAAATGCGTTTGGGTTTCCAAACCGAAACCTCTTTTAGTTGTTCGGGAAATTGGCTCGGATCGCCTGCCCTGCGGTAGGCTTCCAAACCCAATATAGCCGATGAGGTATGATGCCCGTGCGTTTGTCCGCTACTTTTATGGTCGAAACGCAAAATCATGACATCGGGACGCATTTGTCGGATTCGCCAAACGGCATCGGCAAGGAGTTTTTCTTTGTCCCAGATGGTCATGGTTTCTTCGGCATTTTTGGAAAAACCGAAATCGTTTGCCCTCGAAAAATACTGCTCTGCTCCGTCAGTACGCCTTGCGGCTAAGAGTTCTTGGGTACGAATCAAACCCAATTTTTCGCCTGTTTCGCTACCAATGAGGTTTTGTCCGCCGTCGCCGCGCGTAAAAGAAAGGTAAGCGGTTCGGAAAAGACGGTGTTTGGAAAGAAAAGAAATCATGCGGGTATTTTCGTCGTCAGGGTGCGCCGCCACATACAAAACCGAACCCAAAACATTCATTTTTTTCAAAGCTAATTGAATTTCGGAGGCGTTCATGTCCCGATGGGGCTGGAGGGGCTGGGCTTGCAAAAAGCTGATAAACAGCAGATTAGCAAAGAAGAAAGGAAAAAGTTGTTTCATGAGAATATCAGATTTGTTTGTTTATAGGGCAAAAATACAATTTTTGATTGTTTCACCTTAACTAAAAAGTGTAAAACTTTACTTCAGTCGGACGTAGTCCGACCTCGAAGCATTTGCTAAAATTTAAGGTTATAATATTATCCTATTTTTAAGTTTCTAAAATATCTTTTCGAGCATTGGAATAGGCTTGCCCAAGGTCGAAAAAACCAAAAGCATCGCGGTAATGTTTGAAAATGGCACTTAGGATCAGGTTTTGCCGCCTCGAAAAGGCTTCATACACTTTTGCTTTGATGGGCAAATCGTCGTGAAAAATATCCAATAAACTCACTTGCGGAATGACATACACCTCACATTCGGCAGAAGTGGCAATGGCGGTATATTTGCGCACCGAACCTTCCAAAAGGGCATCGTCACCAAAATAACCGCCCGTATGCAAGGAAAACAGCGAAATAAATTTGTCTTGAATATCCAAACTCAAGGAAACCGTACCGTTGCGGATCAGGTACATGGCTTGGCTGGGATCGTTCCTAAAAAAAATTACCTCGTTTTGGACGTATTTGCGAAGGTGCAGGTAGGGCAACATTTCGTAAAGTTCGTCATCATCAAGCTCGAAAAAAATATCAGCTTGCCGCAAAAACTTAAATAAAGAACGTTCTTTGGGCGTGTATTTTTTGGTAAAAGGGTTTAACATGGGAATTAATTAGAGTTTGGGCTAATTTTATTGATATTTAAGCCAAAAATCGGGTTTTGAAAATACTACACAATTCGAAAGGCTTTTTCGAAACCCTCGAAAAGCAACCATAGGTTTTCTTTGAGTTTTGGAATAGAAAAACGACTTTTCGGGAAATGAACAGCATAACCTTCAAGCATACACGCCAAAAAACGAGAAACAGGCGGACTTTCGTACAGTTTGATCAAATCTTTGCGGTGGCAAGGCTCAATATAATCGACCACTAACCAAAGAAAATTCAAAACTTTCAAAGCACTTTCATAATTGAGGTCTTGGCGAGTTTCCAATTTCTCAATCACAGCCCGATCCGCATCAAGCGAATAAAAATAATATGCTTTTCGGAAGCGATCCATTTGGGCAAATTCGACTAACCACGTTTGTATATTTTCCGTATCGGCAAAAGAATTGACCTGATTATCAAGCACATAGCGAAACGGCTTTTGCGAATTTCGAGAAATCATGATACGTTTGTACCGATCCGTAAGGAATTGGTCTTGGGTTTCACCGCACATTTCCGTTCCCCAAATGGCATAATAATCCTGTTGCTTCCATCGAAATTTACACAGATATTTTCTGTGTTTTTCGGAAATTTCAGCGGCATACGGAAACTGATGAGCAAACAGTGTGGCGTGATTCATGATTTTTTATTTTTTCGTTCTCTGCGTTTTTCTTGAATGTATTTGCGAATTTTATTGTAGGTAGTTCCCGCCCCTTTTTGCGTTTCGTTTAGGGCAATTTCATGGGCAATTTCCTCGTCCGTTTTGTTCCAATCGATCTCATTCCAATTCGGCATAGGGTACTTATCAGACCAAACATTGGCGTTTCTTCCTCCACCTTTCAATTTGTTTTTGGCAAACTCAAGCACTCGAAACGCCGTTTTGAAAGGCAAAGCCAAGTATCCCAAAATATCTTTTACCAATAAAACACTTTGCATGGTTTGGTGAGTGAATAATGATGATTTTTAAGCCAAAAGGCGGTTTTGACAATCTCCTTCACGATTATTAAAATGTATCCTACAAGAGTTATCGGGTTTCAAAATCACTTTTCGAAACTCAAGCAAACGTTCTTGCATTTTGGTAAAAGTTTCCGAATCGAAAACCGTATAAATATGAAAGTCTGTATTGGTAAGATTTTCCTGATTTTTGTTTACGTAACTGTACGAATCACCAGAAACCAAATAAAAATAATTCGTAACAATACGGCGGTCGTGCGTGAGGCTTGTTTCAGTACGCTTTTCGCCTTGCTTTTCAAAAACTTGGGCTACAGAGTTTTCCGCTTGTGTCCATTTTTGTTTTACTATTTTCGACCACTGTTTTTTTAGTTCAGTTTCATTTTTTAAATCTGTTGGCTTGTTATTGATTGAATTACCTATAATCAATAAAATTTGGCTTTTTTCTGCAATCGTTTCAAACAAATTTTCAAACATTTCTTGCAAGTTGTGCTGATAATTTCCACCAAAAATATACCGATCTACGATCAAAATAGCATTTGCAGGGTGTTTCAATCGGGCAAAATCTTTCCAAGTTTTGAAGTCTCCTTTTTCCGAAACTGTTTTAAAACTTTGGTAATTTCGAGGGTTCAGAAGTTTCCATTTCGAAACAAAATTTTCGGAATTGATAAAAAAATACCCGTGTTTTTTCTCTAAATCTTGGCTTTGTGTTTCGGAAAACTCAATAAAAAATACTGAATGCGGGTTTTGAATTTTAGAATAATCGTAATTAGTATTGATATGATATTTTTCAAAAGAAAAATCCATTTTAGAAAAAAGATTATTTCTTTTTTCTAAATTTTCAAATATTTCAAAAAGGCGAATAAAATCTGCATTTGGGGTAGTCAAATTGTCTTTGGGATTAAAAACACGAATGTGATTGCTTTTGAGAAAAAAATAAAAGTCTAACCACACTCTGTATTGAGGTGTTTTTGTTTCACTCGGTTCATTTTCAAAGAATTTTTTGATAAACAAAAAATCCAAATAAACATCTAATTTTGCATTTGTTGTTGCCATAGTTGTCCGATTAGTTGTGCTGCCTCATCAAAAAAACCTTCTCCAAACTCTTGATCCAAACGACCATCTTCCTGAATCCGAATCAGTTCGACTTGCTTTTTGCCTTCAGGATCAGATTTTTCGTCTTGTGGTTCTTTGTCTTTAGCGTCACGATCAGGTTCATAAAAGTAATAAATAACTGTATATTCAGGTTTTATTTCTTTGTTAGCTGTCAAATATTGCAATTTCCTAATCAAATATTCGCTATGCGTTTCGATTATGAAGTGAACATTAAGTTCTGTGGACATTTTTACAAAAAAATCAGCTAATTTAGATTGTAAATTCGGGTGTAGATTGGTTTCAGGTTCTTCTATGATCACATATTGAACATAATTCTTGCGCTCTATTAAACCAATCCTAAAAATAAGTGGTAATATTTGCGTACTACCAAAACCAATGTCTGCTAAATCAATCCAAGTATTATTTTTTTCTACTTCAATGGCATTGCCGTATGTTTTTATGGAAGTCAAACGAATATCATCAGCCAAATTAAATTTTCTCACAAACCACGTTTTAATAAATTTTATTAGCTTTTCTTGATCTGTAAAGGGAAGGTTTTTATAAGTGATTAACAGATCATCAAAAAAGCTATTTTTATTAAAGGCATAGAATCGTTTTTGCGTACCCCGATTTGCAGGTATATAGATCAAGCTTTTTAAAGAATTTATCAGGGCATTATCATTGATTTGCTCAATAAAAAATTCCAATCCTTCTGCTTTTATGTTTAAAGATTGAATTTTGGCTAATAATTTTAATTTATAATCTTCAAATTCTTTTTTTTCATTATCAAGAATATAATTAAAATGTTTTACCAGATCGTTTTTTTCGATCCTGATTCTTAACTCTAATTTATCTAAAAGAGTTAATTTTTTGTTTATTTCCTCATAACTTGGATATTTTCCTATAATTTCTTTATTGGATAAGTGATACAACAAATTCATTCCAATCGTAGAATTATCCCTGTGTTTGTTGTGGTGGCAAATTACCTGCTCAAAACTTCCTAAATTATGATCATTATTATTGAAGAATGTTTTGGTTAAATCATTTTCCTTCGCATTATCCGCCAACAACAGCAGCGCCTTGATCAAGCTACTTTTGCCCGAATTGTTTGCGCCTGTGAGCAGGGTAATCGGGGCAAAGTCAAATTCTGTATATTCTTTAAAAACTCGAAAGTTTTCGAGTCCAAGTCCTATTAATTGTGCCATAAGGTTTTTTGATTTTTCTTGAAAAGAATTGCCGTAAAAATACTATTTTTTCGTCTTGAAAAAAAATAATTCCCTAACTTTGTGATAGTGAACCTATTTGAAAGGAAATGAGTAAAAACCCAAACGGTAAAAAAGGCGGTGAACTACACCAAAATAAGGTCGAGAAAAAGCCACAGGTAAAAAAGTAGAATTTTACAATTATGAAAAATAGCCGACAAATTAATTTTTATCTGCACGATCAGGATTTATTATTATTAGAAAATTATTTGCAAAAGATTGGTTTTCAATTCATTGCGGATCGTATGCCCACGCCAACATTCATTATATTAAACTCCCTCAAAAGGCAAAAATCTGAACCCCAAAGACTATTGGTATTAGCCAATCAAACGGATAAAATACAATTTTTGACAAGCCAAACTGATCATCGAATTGATCAAAATATATCCCCTATCATAAGTGTTTGGGTAGGTGGGTATCACGCCGAAAAAAATATGTTTTTTAGAGGGCGTTTGTTTTATCAAACTCATTTTTTGCAGGACGGCGAATGGCAAAAACATCAAGAAGAATTTTTGAAAAAAGCCGAACAGTTGTTTAAATGGTTTAAACGTCATTTTATTTACCAAAAAGAAGGTATTTTTACACAATGCTACACAAGCGAAGCAGTGCTACAGGCAATCCAAAAACAAAATGCGAAGATAGTTTATCAACAAACCGACAAAAAAATCATTTTTGCTGATTATCAAGGTGTTTATGAAACGCCTTGATCAAGCTACTTTTGTTTAATACAAAATCCACCCTTACCTGGCTTTTTCAAATGCTTACTTTTTTTCTTTTTTAGCCAAATTCGCTTTAGGGGCTTGCGGAACTAAGTCTAATTTTTGTAAAACTTTGTTCATAACTTTTATCATGTCCCACGAAAAATAATGGGCGCGCCAAGTGCTACTATTGGTAACGAAAACCCAAGAAATACCGTCCTGTTGGCTTAGTGCCACGAATTGCGATCCTGACAAACTGCCCGTTCGGACGCATTGTGTAGGGTTGCAGTGTCGCCAGCCCATGGTTTTGAGGCTGTCGTTTTGGGCTTTCATGCGTGCGGTGCTGATCGAACTTAGCAGATCAGGGGGCAGAGTGATACCGTCCAAAGCCCACATGACCTTGATCATGTCTGTAGCACTTGCGACCCAGCCGCCTGCCGCCCCCAAAAGTTCGGTGTTTGTGCCTTCATAA
>JAAFHK010000220.1:5194-7151 GCA_013297565.1 Cytophagales bacterium | reverse complement strand
CAAAGACGGACAAAAAAACCGTGAGGGCGCAGTCATTGCCGAAAAACCGCTTGTTTTCGAAGGTTTGGTTACATACTATAGCCATGCAGGTAACGCCATTCAGTACCAATATTTTGAAAATAAAACCATAGATCACCCCAAAACCCTTGAATACCAAGAGGCTTTAGTTGCCGATTTGGAAAATAATCTGGGACAAAAAAATGCCGATTTTCTGGACGCTTTACATTTTTTGGCAAAAAGTTATGAGCAAGCAGGACGTACCGAAGATGCCGATTTTGCTTTCAAGCGTTCGCTTTCGATACACCAACAAAACCATGACACCCAAGACGTAACTTATGTAGAATCACTGTTCGAATTAGCTTATTTTTACGAAAAAGCAGGGCGTTATACCGAAGCTACTTTGTATTATTGGCAATACGGCAAAGCCAAAAAAGAAATTTTAGGCGAAAAAAATCCAAAATATGCCGATTTTCTGCAACATTTGGGCTTTTTCTTTGCCTATGTAGCCAAACAACCCGAACAAGCCGTAAAATGCTACGAAGAAGCGCTTACCATTCGTGAAAAATTTTATGGAAAAAATGATCCCAATTATTTCCGTTCTTTGACACAATACGCCGAAGTCTTGATGCAGGCACACCAATACAAGCAAGCCGAAGACGCTTTCGAATCCCTCATTTCTGAAATTAGAGGTATCCGAAGCCAAACCGATCCCGAATATTTGACGGCTCTGAACAGCTTGGGAAAATTGTACGATATAACGAAACGATATGACGAAGCGGAGAATTTGTATGAAAGAGTCTTGGCTTTGCAAGAACATTGGGTTGGTGAAGTACCGACACCCGAATTTGCAGAAACTTTGAACCTTCTGGGACACCTTTACGAAAAAACAGGGCGTTATGCCGAAGCAGAACCCGTTTTTAAACGCGCTATCGAGATCGAAAAAGCCGACATGGGCGAAAAACACCCTGAATATGCCGATGCTCTCGAAAACTTGGCGGAACTCTATGAAATTATGGGCAATTATGCCAAAACCGAACCCTTGTACAAACAAGTGATCGAGATTCGTGAAGAAGCACTTGGGCAAGATGACTCAACTTATCTGCACACCCTTGACCGTTTGGCGGCGATCTACGAAAAAACAGGGCGTTACACGGAAGCCGAACCCATTTTTGTAAAAGTAGCCGATGCTCGCCGTACCGTTTTGGGCGATCAACACCCGCTTTATGCCGAATCTTTGGATCGTTTGGCATTTTTCTACCAACGCACCGAACGTTTTGGCGAAGCCGAAAAATATTTTAAAGAATCGATTGCCATCAAACGCAGTGTTTTGGGCGAACGTAGTACCGAATATGCCACCGAATTACTGCATTTGGCACAGTTTTACAATGTTTCCGAACGTTATACGTCTTCTTTGCCACTTTACAAACAGGCTTTGGGCATTTTGAAATCCAATTTGGGAGAGTTGCACCCCGACTACATCAAATATTTGAATACGCAAGCGAGCATTTACGACAAAATTGGCAATTACAAAGAAGCAGAGCCTATTTTCCGCCAAGTCATGACCATTGCCGATATTACGGCAGGCAAACGCCACCCCGTTTATGAGGAAGCGGTCAATAATTTGGCAAGAATGATGCGCAACAAAAATGACGTAAATGAAACGTATAAGCTGTTTTTGGAAGCAAATCTTTTGCAACAACAGCAAGTACGTACCGTTTATCCTTTTCTGAATGAAGAAGAAAAATTGGCTTTTTATCAAAAAATACGCGGTGAATGGGAACATTTTAATTCCTTTGCAGTCGAAACAAGTGCTTATAAACCTATGATTTTGAGGACTTTATACGAAAACTTGTTTGTTGCCAAAAACTTCATGTTCCAACAATCCGACCGCCTTTCGGAAACTATCCTCAATAGCAAACAGTACGAACTGATCAACGGATACAAACATTGGCAAAAA
>JAAFHK010000220.1:0-5184 GCA_013297565.1 Cytophagales bacterium | reverse complement strand
TAAAGCGGAATTGCGTGCCGAAAATATTAATTTGGAAGAAACAGAAAAAGCCTTAGCAAGCATAGAAGGCGAAATTTCCGCAAAATCGCCACTTTTTGCCAAAGTATATGCCCATTCGAAAAACTATGCATGGACTGATGTTCGCCAAAAACTCAAAGAAGGCGAAGCGGCTATCGAAATTGTGCGTTTCCGCAAATACGGCATGGCAAAAACCATTAGCGACATCACAGCCAACGGCTTGACCGAATACCCGATCAAAGGTTTGACCGATAGTATTTGTTATGCGGCTTTGATTATTACACCCGAAACTAAAGAAAATCCTAAAATTGTTGTTTTGAAAAATGGCAATGAATTGGAAGGAAAATATTTGACCACGTACCGAAACGGAGTGAAATTGCGTGCCGAAGACCGAACCTCTTACCAACAATTTTGGCAACCTATTTGGGAAGGTTTGGCAAGCATAGGCGACAAACACGCCACGAAAGGCGGCATTATTCGTAAAATCTATTTTTCGCCCGATGGCGTGTATAACTACTTGAACCTGATGGCTTTGCGAAATCCACGTTCGAACAAATACCTTCTGGACGAACTCGATATCCAAACCCTTAGCTCGACTCTGGAACTGGTCGTACCGAAAACCCAAGACAATCCGAACAATACGGCTGTATTTTTTGGAAACCCAACGTATGAAATGCCTGCAAAAGAAAGAGAAAGTTTTGCTCGTAAAAATAATTTGTTGAGCAACAACCAATTACAAGCAATCTCTTCGGAATTGCCAAAAACCGTGAATTTTGCTAAAATTCCGCATACAGGTCGAGAAATTATGGCGGTCGGGCAGGTGCTTACGCCTCGCAAATGGCAAATTTCACGTTATTTGATGAACGAAGCTGTAGAGGAATATTTGAAAGCCATTTATCACCCAAAAGTATTGCATTTGGCAACGCATGGCTATTTCGAGCCGAATGCAGAAACCGAAAAACAACAAAATCCGCTTTTGCGTTCGGGTTTGATTTTGGCAGGAGTTCGCAATACGCCCAACACGCCAGCCGCAAGTGAGGAAAATAGGCTTGATGACGGAGTTTTGACGGCAAAAGAGGCTTTGAATTTGAATTTGGACAGTACAGATTTGGTTATTCTTTCAACTTGTGAAACAGGTTTGGGCGAAACCAGAAACGAAGAAAACTTGTTTAATTTGCAAAAATCTTTCCGTCAGGCAGGGGCTAAAGCCTTGATTATGAGTATGTGGAAAGTAAATGAACAAATTTCGCAAGAGTTTATCCAACGTTTTTACCAAAATTGGGTAACGCAAAAAAACCGCAGGGCGGCGTTCATTAAAACCCAACAAGACCTGAAAGACAAATACAAAGAACCGTACATTTGGGCGGCATTTGTGATGGTAGGGGAATAAAAAACATAGAAAACAACGAAAATTAGTTTCGGAAATGAAGCTAATTTTTGCTGTTTTTATACAGATTTGTGCAACTTATTCAAGTTTTTAGTATAGATAAGATTTCCTTGTAGCTTTATCTAAATCAAAATCTTACCTAAACCGCCATTTCACGCCTAAAAACGCCTAAAAACCCACGAATGCCCTGATTCGAGGCATAAACATAAGTCGGGTCAAAAGTATAGCCGTTTGGGTTGGCTATAGGATCGTTTGCACTGCGGTCAAAAGGATCGAAAGATCGCATAATCGAGTTGGCGGGAGGCGTAAAATTGAACAGATTTTTTACTCCTCCGTAAATTTCAAAACTTCTGAAACGCTTGCTAATTTTGATATTTTGCAGACTGTAAGGATCGGATTCGGGTTTTCGGTAATCGTTTTCGACCACAGGCAAACGCATCGAACCGTAAAAACTCCCTGTCCAATCCACCGTAATATCGCTTTTCAGAAAAGTATAACTTGCTGTAAAAGAAGCACTTAGCCTTTCCGTTAGCAAAGGTCTGAACCTTGCTCCGTCCGCCTCGACCACTTCCGCATCTATCAACGTAAAACCTGCATTGATCGAAAGCGGGACATCAAACTGCCAATCCGTATTGACCGAAAAACCCTTGTTGGTTGCATACCCTCCCAAATTGGCATAAATAATTTGCTGATCGTTGCTGGTGTAATCGGGAATAATTTTGTTCGAAAAATGGGTATAAAAAGCATTCGCATCTACAGAAACCTGAAATCGGGGGAATTTGAAAAACTGTAAATAACTGATATTCAGGTTAATAGACTGTTCAGGTTTGAGTTTCTCGGCAACTACGACCTGCCGAGCGCCCGTCAGGGCAGAATGTTCTTCGGTAAAAAGATTGACGACTCTAAACCCATTTCCGACACTAAACCGAAAGGTACTTCTTGGATTTGGGCTAATTTTGAGGTTCAAACGCGGCGAAAAAATATTGCCATGTTGGGGGTGATAGTCGTGCCGCAAACCCAAAAGCAGTTTGGTATTTTGTCCAAAATTCATTTCGTCTTGCACAAAAATTCCTGAAAGAAAAGTTTTAGTAGGCTGATTTTCAAGGTCTTGCGAAAGCGTAGCGGGAGTATTGACGTCATAAAAAGTATAGCGCAAATTTGCCCCAAACATCAAATCATGCAAACCGATTTTTTTGTCCCAGAGCAGCTGCCCAAAAGCAATTTTTTGATCCGCCAAGAAAGGCACAGTGCCATAAACCGAATTTTGATCGTGCGAATTGAAGGAAAAATTAAACAAAATACGTTCTTTCACAGGCAGTTGATACGTCCCAAAAAATTCCCAACGTTTGGTAAAAATCGACTCGCCATAGACTTCGTTTCCGCCCCTGTGCTTGGCTTGCCATTGCATTTCACCGCCCCAACGATCCTCGTAAAAATACCGCAAAGCAACCGAAAAAAGGCGATTTTCTTTTCTTTCCAAAGTCATTTTATTAAAAACCGAAATGCGTTTTTGCAAGGTCAAATCCGTAAAATTGTCGCCATTATTATCAATAGGGTTCGAGTAATCAAAATAATTTATGCCCAAAAGATTCGTCATTTTTTTATGCTCAATTTTCGCCCCCAAATCCACATTCAGTTCGCCCCAGCTCGTTCCCCAAATATCGGCACTTAGTCCGTTCGCCCTTTGCGGGTTGCGGGTAATCACATTAATCACGCCCGCTACAGCCTCCGAACCATACAGCGTAGAAGCCGAACCTTTGATAATTTCAACCCTTTCGATCAGGCTTGGCGGAATCCCAAACAAACCATAAACCGTTGATAATGAACTCACTATCGGCATTCCGTCAATCAGAACCATCGTGTAAGCCCCTTCCATGCCGTTGATGTGAATATCGCCTGTATTGCAAACGGCACAGTTTAGCTGCGGTCGAACCCCATTGACGACTTGCAAAGCCTCGAAAAGCGCAGGAGCAGGCGTTTTTTGCAGATAACTCATGCTAAAAACCTCGACAGGAACAGCCGAATTAAGTTTGCTAACTTCCTTCATAGTCCCCGTAACTACCACACTTTCAAGCATTTGCGCCGATTCGTGCAAGCTAAGGTTTAAGGTTTCTTTTGCTTTTTTCAAACTAATTTTTCTTTCCACTTTTTCATAACCCACAGCCGAAACTTGCAAAAGATACGTACCGACAGGGGCAGAAAAAGTAAAATTTCCCAAAGTATCGGTCGAAATCCCCAAATTGGTATTTTTTAGGGCAACATGGGCAAAAGGGATCGGCTCGCCCGAATAATCGGTTATTTTGCCCGAAAAAAGGCTTTTTTCTTGGGCAAAAAGAGAATTTGGAAAAAGAAAGAGTAAAAAAAATAGGTATTTCATATTTATTTTTTGATTAAATCAGATAAAAAAAGCCCTCTGTAAGGAAAAAAACAGTGTCAATAAAAAACAATATTCCTTCTTTACAAAGTACATTTTCATCATGCAAATCTTCTATAATAATGCCTAAATCAGTATGGTAATAATCATTTTGCCTTTGATTCTTAAAACCATTATTATTGAAAAATAAACGAACCGCATCAAGATCGGTCATTTCGGTAGCCTGCACATAGGCTTGTTTGACCACAGCACATAATTGTCCATTTTGGCGATTAAAGCCCAAAAAATGATAAAAAGTGGCAGGAAAAAAATAGTTGTGTAACAACAAACTGTGAAAATAGTCTGCCTATGAAGCATAAAAAATGCTTGTATTGAGTTTCAATACGTGCTTTCCGTCAGGATCGAGATAAATTTTTTGTTCTGCTCCCTCGCTTAGATAATTCTCCACACGATAACCTGCAAACCAAAGATTTTCCTGTTCTATAAATTCTATGAGTTGCTTTTCTTCTTGTTTTTTGTCGAACTCTGATTTTTGAGCTTTTGTACCTGTGCTTTGGCTTCGGCTAAGGTAACGATTGACTGTTTGGATAAGAGGGTTTTCGCTTTCTGCGACATCTCCTCGAATGATATTTCGTAATTCATGTTTTAAATAGGTTTTCATTTAGACAAAAATAATGAAAATAGTAGAAAATTATTGTTAGGCTTACAAATATATAAATGTTAGACTTATCTAACAAAATTTGTTTCGTAATTGTTTTCTATTTTTTCTATCTTTGCCCTATGTTCACTTTTACCGAAGAAAATTATTTGAAAGCCCTGCTCAAAATCACTTTGGACAACGGAGTGCAGGAGGTAGGCACGAACGAATTGGCGGCGCACTTGGCGGTGAAGCCTGCGACCGTTACGGATATGCTCAAAAAATTGAAAGAGAAAAATTTGATCGGGTATGAAAAATATGGAAAAATAAGCCTGACCGAACAGGGGCGAAAACAAGCCATTGAGGTTTTGCGGAAACACCGTTTATGGGAAACTTTTTTGTGCCAAAAATTGGATTTTTCGTGGGACGAGGTGCATGAAATAGCCGAACAGTTGGAACATATCCAGTCGGTCAAATTGGTCAATAAATTGGACAAATTTTTGGATTACCCCAAATTCGATCCGCATGGCGACCCGATCCCAAACGAGCAAGGCGAAATAAAAGTAAGGTTTAAAAAAACATTGGCACAGGTCGAAGTGGGCGAAAAATGCCAAATGGTGGCTGTAAAAACTAATACAGCGGTTTTTTTGCAATACGTGGTCGAAATGGGTTTAGGAATCAATACAGCGATCAGGGTGCTTGGCAAACACGAATATGATGCCTTGATGGAGATCGAAATTGGCGGAAAAAAAGCAAGGGTAAGTCAAA
>JAAFHK010000217.1 GCA_013297565.1 Cytophagales bacterium | reverse complement strand
AAAAAATGTAACGTAGGCTTTAGCCTACTAATGAAAATACCTTTTATGTTCAATTAAAACCGCCTTTGCAGGTCTTTTGACCTGTAAAACCATGTTAAATTTGCCTTTTGAATATGAAAAAAATGAAAGGTGGAGAATTAAAAATTTACGCTAATTCATTTTTTTCGGAGGTACGAATCTTTTTTACAACACACGCTAAAGCGTATGTTACAAAATACCTTTTATGTTCAATTTTAACTAAGAACTATTGGCAGTGGTCGAAGCCCCTGCCAATAGTTTCCCTAAAAAAACAAAAATTTTAAAACTATGATCGAGGAACTCGCTTTAAATATTGGCATTTCGCTGATCGCTTTATTTGTCAGCATCTTGGCTATTTTGCTGGTAATTATTTTTATGCAGATCGCCAGATTAGCCAAAAAATTTTTTACGCCCGAAGAAATCAAACAAAGTTCAGTACTTAGTTTTCTGGCACTATTTGAGGGTAATTGGACTTTCCTGACGGGTATTCATAAAGATACAGTTATTGAAGGACACGAGTACGACGGCATAGTCGAACTCGACAATGGTATGCCGCCTTGGCTGGTCAATTTGTTTTATGCTACGGCACTTTTTGCTGTAGTTTATATGGTTTATTATCATGGTTTTGACAATGGAAGAATCATGGAAAACGAATACAAAGCCGAAGTAGCTCAAGCCGCCCTGACCCAGAAAGACGAAGGAACAGGTATTACAACTTACAAACCCCTGACCGATCAAGCGGCTTTGGCAAGTGGAAAAGCCCTTTTTGACAAGGAATGTGTGGCTTGTCATGGCAAAGCGGGCGAAGGAAAAATAGGACCCAATCTGACGGACGAATATTGGATACATGGTGGTGAGGTAAATAGTATTTTCCGCACTATCAAAGTGGGTGTTCCTGATAAGGGCATGGTGGCTTGGAAAAGCAAGTTTTCGGGCAAACAAATGCTCGAAATCTCCAGCTACATTCTTTCTTTGCAAGGCACAAACCCACCGAATGCCAAAGAAGCACAAGGCGAAAAAGGAAAACAATAGTATCGGCGGCTTTAGCCGCCGTTTATTTGATAAAACAGCGGCTAAAGCCGCCGATACACCAAAACCATGAAAAAGCAAAAAGCTAATTTCAGAGATCAACTTTCGACCCTGACTGCCGAAGGCAAAAGGGCATGGATTTATGCCAAAAAGCCAAGCGGGCGCTATTATATTGCCCGAAATATAGTAGGGTTTGCCCTTTTAGCTTTTTTGTTTGGTGCGCCTTTTGTCAAAATAAACGGCAATCCTTTGCTCCTGATCAATGTGCTGGAACGCAAATTTTCGATTTCCGGGACTATTTTTCACCCCCAAGATGTGATCATTTTTGGTTTGGCATTCCTGACAGGCGTTCTTTTTGTCGTGCTTTTTACGGTGGCTTTTGGCAGATTGTTTTGTGGTTGGGTTTGTCCGCAAACCGTTTTTATGGAACTGATTTTTAGGCGAATAGAATACTGGATCGAGGGCAATTATTCGAAACAAAAAGCCCTCGACCGTATGGAATGGAACGCAGAAAAAATCCTAAAAAAAACCTCAAAACACCTTATTTTTTATGCTATTTCTTTTTTGATTGGCAATACTTTTTTATCCTATCTCATTGGTATAGAGAAACTTGGCGAAATTATAACTGCCAATCCAACCGAACATTTGGGCGGTTTGACGGCAATGTTTGTTTTTAGCACCGCTTTTTATTTCGTATTTGCTTTTTTTAGAGAACAGGTCTGTACAATTGCTTGCCCTTACGGTCGTTTGCAAAGCGTTTTGGTAGATGGCAACACGATGGCGGTAGCCTACGATCATCAACGCGGAGAACCACGTGGAAAACTCAACAAAACCGAAACTGAACGCAAATTGGGCGATTGTATTGATTGCCTGCAATGCGTATTCGTCTGCCCTACGGGCATCGATATCAGGAATGGTACGCAACTCGAATGTACGAACTGTACGGCGTGTATCGATGCTTGTGATGAAATTATGGACAAAATCGAAAAACCACGTGGTTTGATCCGTTATGCTTCTGAAAACAGTATCGCAAACAAAACCAAATTCAAACTTACCAAGCGCATGATCGCCTATTCGGTCGTATTGACGGTTTTATTTGGGCTACTTTCTGGTTTGGTATTTTTCAATAAAGACGTAAAAATTACCGTTTTACGCACACCAGGGCAACTTTATACCAAAACCGAAACAGGCAAAATTAGTAATTTGTACAACATGACGGTTATTAATAAAACCACTACCGAAATTCCCATTACGCTAAAACTGCTTTCCCATGAGGGCGAAATTCGCTTTGTGAATGACCGAATTTTCTTGAAACCGCAGGGCATGAGTGAGGGAACATTTTTTATCGAAATCTCGCCTGATCAACTCAAAAGCGTAAGTAATAAAATCGTGATTGGCGTTTTTAATGGCGAAAAACTAATTACCGAAGTCAAAAGCAATTTTTTAGCCCCTTAAAAGGTTTTACAAAATTTAGGTTAAACGCCATGCTAATAATTATACACTATACTCAAAACTCTTATAAATTACACATTTTAAAAATTGTAAAATATTGATTTTCAACCTTGTAAGGTCTTTAAGACCTTACAAGGTTATACAGTTTTTAGTATGATTCTCACCTTTCGTAAGAATTTCGTAGGATTTTGTTTTAAAACATTATTAGGACTTACGCATTTTGCTCGTAATTGCTCAAAAATAACATTTTTTTCAAAAAATGTTATTTTTATAAACTCTTGATAATCAAGAACTAACAGTTCTTAAAAATGCGTAAGTCCTAATTATATTTGTTTGTAAAGTAATTTTTTTTGCAAAATACTTTTATTTATGAAAAATATCTAATATATATCTGGGCAATGTACTAAATTTGGGCTTTTGTGCTGGTTTTCTGCACCAAGCCTTTTCCGTTGGCTGTCAGTCGTGTAAAAATATATAAAATGAATAATTTTGAGAATTTTGAGAAAGAAAAAATGACAATAAATTTAGTGAATACTAATATTTATTCTTTATTGGGTATAATTCCTATTACACTTATATACTTTGTTCCATTTTATATATTATGGAAAGATAAATTTTCAATTTCATATCTGAAACAAAATTTAAAAGACTTAAATTTTACTTCTTACTCTCTTGATTTAACATTTTTAGTTATTTTTACAATGTTAATAGGTATAATATTACACGAATTAATTCACGGACTAACTTGGTCTATATTCGCTAAAAACGGGTTTAAATCAATGAAGTTTGGAATTTTATTAAAAATGTTAACGCCATATTGTCATTGTAAAGAACCTCTTAAAGTTAAAGAATACATAATTGGGGCTTTAATGCCTTCTATTATTTTAGGAATTATTCCTGGACTTTTAGCTATTATTTTAGGAAATGTTACACTTTTAGCTTTTGGAACATTTTTTACAATTGTAGCATTAGGCGATTTTATGATAGTTAATTTATTAAAAAAAGAAGATAAGAATTCATATGTATTAGACCACCCGTCAGAAGCAGGTTGTTTTATATATCGTGAAAAAAAACAGACCGAACAGCCAACAAGGTATTGGCAATAGTGGAGCAGAGGTAACAAAATCAGCTTTTGTAGTATTATTGAACTTTTGTACTATCTTTGAACTTGGGTACACAAAAGCCCCACCTTCGCAAGCCTTTTCTGTTGTAGGCAATTTTGACAAACTAACTACAAAAAACAGAGAACACTACATTCTCTGCTTTGAATGTTTTGATGATTCAAAAATCAATTATTCTTTTCGAAAAACGATAACATATCAACACTTAACTCGTCACAACCTTTTCCGAAACTGAAAAAGCCGTGGGCGGCACCTTCATAAATTTTGAAATCAACATCTTTGAATTGCTTGCCAATATGTTCAGCCCAAATTTTTGACGAACGCAATAACTTGTCTTTTCCTGCACCGACAATAAACAAAGGTGGTAAATTTTCAATAGGTGCAAAATCCATTGGAACGATTGGAATTTGAGGTGTGGTTGTATTTTGAACATAGACCTTGATAAAAAGTTTTGCACTCGGAAAACCGTCTTCTGCCCAAGCAGTTCTATCATTTACACCAAAAATATCTACAACACTTTTAATTTTTGGCAAGTCATTGACATCAACAGAATCAAGCATTTTTAATAATTCAGGATTTGAAAGGTAAATACCTAACATCATTGCTAAATTCCCACCAGCCGAATCGCCAATTAAATGAACAGTGTGGTATTGAGGGTAGTTTTTCTTTATCCAAACCAATGCTTTCAACAAGGAACGTAATAAAAATGGGTGTTGTTGCTCAGGTGCTAAGGGGTAATTGAGGCTAAAAATCGGATACCCTGCATTAGAAAATTTCATCAAAGGCTTTGAGTAAAATCCACCTTTACTTCCTGCCACCCAAGCCCCACCGTGAATGTGTACAATCGCAAAACGATTATCATTTGTATCATTGGGCGCAATGAAATCTAATTTTTCATCTTTGTGATTCCCATAAGCAAACTCTTGAATTTTACCTTTTGGAAATGCCTTACCACCAATGCCAGCAATGGCAGGCATGACAATATTTCGCCAAAAGAAAACACCAAGTTTATCTCTGAATGTAATTTTTACATTATTCATATACTCAAACAATTTAAAATGTGATGACTACTTTCCCTACAATCCCACCTTTACGAGCAAATTGGTAGGCTTCTTTGAATTCGTGAAAAGAAAAAGTTTTGGTTATCGGAATTTCCAAGCCTTTTAGCGTAAGCCACTCGCTTAATTCCTGATAATGCTTTTGAGTGGGATTTGCCATGATGATTTCAAATTTTTTGCCCGAAAAAAGATTATTGAAAAAGGCTTTCAGCATATCTACAGGATTAGGCAAGGTATTGGCAAATACAGATTGCGTTTTCAAAATAGATTTGGCTTTTCCAAAAGGCAAATTACCCGACAACTCAAAAATAGCATTATAAGCTATTTTTTGTTCCCAAGTATTTTGTTTTTTATAATCAATTACCACGTCAGGTTTCCATTTTTGGATAAAATCAAGCCCTTCACCACTTGCTACAGCACTTACTTTGATTCCTTTTTGTTTCGCCATTTGTATGGCTGAAACGCCAACTCCTCCGCTTGCCCCATTAATCAACAAATGGTCGCCACTTTTTACCTTGCTTTTTTCTAATAAGTATAGAGCCGTAACACCAGAGGTTACAGCGGCGGCGGCGGTTTCAAAAGATACTGTTTCAGGTTTTTTGAAAATCAAATTTTCTTTTACCACAATGTATTCTGCCAATGCTTCACCTTTCATGGCATTTAATGCCCCAAAAACAGCATCACCAATTTGAAAGGTTGAAACGGTATCGCCTTTTTTCTCCACAATACCCGAAAAATCAATCCCAATGCCTTTTGGAAATTTAGAACCCGTAACGATTTTAAGTTGTCCTTCCAACCGCTTCCAATCTATTGGATTTATGGCAACGGCTTTTATTTTAATGAGCAATTCGTCTGCTTGAATAGAAGGTATGACTATTTCTGTCATTTCCAAATCGGCAATGCTTCCGTATTTATTATAGATTATTTTTTTCATTGTGCAGACCGCGTTAAAAAACTTTATTAAAATCAACATATTCTACCTTTTCCAAATAAGGAAAGAAAGGCAAACTTTCAATATTTTGAACCACTTGTTCCATTTCCATATTTTGGAAGATGAGCATAGCCCCATTCGTATCAGCTCTTATAAAGAAGTTTTCTATAATACCTTCTTGTTTCCATTTCATTACTATAGGGATTTCTTTTTGCTTCAAAGCCTCGAAATCAACTTCTGGGTGATTGGCGGCAATTTTGGTGGTAATTACTGCGATTCGTTTCATATTTTTTAAATTTTAATGAATGATGTTACAAAGATAAAATACAAAGTATATCTTTGCAACTAAGTAGTTAAAAACTACTGGTAGTTTTTAAGATACTTAGTTTTTTCAAATCATAAAATATTCATAATCAAAGATATAATTATGGAATGCGAAGACGACAAGACGATTGCGATGAAAATCGTTGCTGATGTGTTGGACATCATTGGGGGTAAATGGCGTGGGCAGATACTTGCAAGGCTCTGCGACAACCCTATGCGTTTTAATGAAATTAAAGAGGTGTTGAAAACAATTACATCTTCTACCTTGACGAAAGAACTGCGTTATTTAGAAGACATTAAGATTGTGGAAAGGCGCGTACTAAGTACCTCACCTGTAACTGTAGAATATGCTTTAACCAAACATGGGGCTTCCATCAAAGAAATTATTGAAAGCATCGTGTTGTGGGGCTTAAAACACAGGGAAAAAGTATTTGAGAAAGAATAAACTGCCTACAACATTGCATTTACGGCAAGGCAGGCAAAAGTGCTAATTTGAGCTTATGCACTTTGTGGGCAATAGTGCTATCAAGCCTACCCTGTACAAATGCTTTTCCATTACCAAAAATTCTAAAAAACGAAAATGAAAATAACTATAAATATCTTATTGATTATTATAATCTCTACTCTCAATTTTAATTGTATTTCTCAAAAACAAGCTACATTCAAGCCCAAAGAGGTTTACAAGTCCAAGGATTTGATAGTAACCCAAATTGCCGAAAATTCCTTTCAGCATATCTCCTTCAAACAAACCAATGACTTTGGGAATGTGCCTTGTAATGGACTGATTGTGAGGAATATGAATGAGGTGATTGTTTTCGATACTCCTACTAACGACAAAAATGCCGAGGAGCTAATCAAATGGATAAAAGAAACACTCAATTGCAAAATCAACGCAATCATTCCGACCCATTTTCATGACGACTGCTTGGGAGGGCTAAAAGCCTTTCATGACCATCATATCCCTTCGTATGCGTATTCCAAAACCATTGCACTGGCAAAAGAAAATAATCTTCCTGTCCCTCAAAATAGTTTCGCAGATTCACTTGTGCTGAAGGTCGGCAACGAACATATCATTGCAAAATCCTTCGGAGAGGGGCATACCAAAGACAATGTAATTGGTTATTTCCCAAGCGAAAGCGTAATGTTTGGAGGTTGCTTAATCAAAACATTAGGGGCAAGTAAAGGCTATCTGGGCGATGCCAATGTCGCAGATTGGCCAGGTACAGTCGAAAAAGTGAAGAGAGCTTACCCAAATGTGAAAATCGTAGTTCCTGGGCATGGAGAGTATGGGAATGAAAA
>JAAFHK010000216.1:6696-7271 GCA_013297565.1 Cytophagales bacterium | reverse complement strand
CGAAGAATCCCAACCCGAACTATTCGAGTTTTTGGTGCAAAGTTTGGTATTTTTGGATCAGCAAACGGCTCATTATGAGAATTTTCATCTCTATTTTCTGTTCCAATTAGCCACCCATTTAGGCTTTTCTGTCCAATCTGCCGAAATTTTTGAGCAAGAAATTCATTTTGCAGGACGCGCCATAGCCCCCGAAGTTACCGAACAAATCAGGCGTTTTTTGACCGTTGATCCCAATACGTTCGTCCAACTTAACGGAAACCTGCGAAGCCAATTACTAAGCCACCTGCTCGATTTTTATGCCTTGCATATCGAAAATTTTGGCACAATCCGATCTTTAGCCGTTTTAAGGGAAATTTTTTAGTCCAATTTTTGAAAAAACTTGCTTTTTTTGAAAAAATTGGCTAATTTTACAATAAAAAAGGTATGAAAAAGAAAGTGGTTTTAGAAACGGATTGGATTTTAGACTTTTTTGATCTCAAAAAAACATCGAATCCTATTTTGGAAAAATGGTTAGAAAGCCGTTACGAATTTACAGAGGCGCAAAAAAAACAAATAGCCGAATCTGCGGCTGACTA
>JAAFHK010000216.1:0-6686 GCA_013297565.1 Cytophagales bacterium | reverse complement strand
TTGGAATGAAGAAGAATTAAAAATGCGTTTTTTGTCGGTTATTTTACAGATAGCGAAACCAGAAGAAAAGCAAAAAATAAAAACTTTTTTTGAGAGAAATATCAGAGCCGATTACGAAAGTTATGAAATTTCGGTCGATGTGGATTTGATGTTAGCCTCCGTAAAAGGCTTAAATACGCCAAAAACACCTTATTTTTTCTTGCAAGAACTCAAAAAAGGCAAAAAAGCTACCAACGATCCAGAAGCCCAAATGTTAGCCGCTATGTTAGCCGCCCAAATTCAGAATCAGGACTCCAAACCTGTTTTTGGAGGGTACGTAGTCGGTCGGCTTTGGTTTTTTGCCATTTTGGAAGGTAGAAACTACAGCCTAAGTTCGGCTTTCGATATCACACAACAGCCTGATATAGAACAAGTTATCTGTTGTTTGAGAAAACTCAAAGAATTGGTTTTGTCGTAAAACGAACATTCTTGTTCGTTTATGTGGCGAACAAGAATGTTCGCTGTACAAATCTATCAAAATCTTGCAGGTTTTCACTGCAAAAACACAAATTTTACTTTATGTCTTTTCAAGAAGTCCTAAAAATCTACCAAAAACGTTTGCCCAACCTTTCCGAACGCAACCGTTCGCTGAACCTTTTGCGCTTGCCAAACCGCCAATTTGTTGATATTCAGGACTTTGACTTTCTCGAAAACCGTCCCGCTTTCAGCATTATAGAAGATTTGATTTTCCGAAAAAAGAAAATTCTGCTTTGTTCAGACCTTGACAGTCGGGACAAAAATGCCAATAAAACGGCATTTGTTTTAAAAAATATTGAACGTTCGAACCGCATAATACAAGAGGAAAGCGGGGCAAAAAATCTACTTTTGGGTTATCCGTTCGTAGAAGGCAAGTTCCAAAACGATTCGATAGTCCGTTGCCCTTTGCTTTTTTTTCCTATCGACTTGCAACTTATTGGAAATAAATGGTTTATCACGTTCAGAGAAGGCGAAAATATCGTTTTTAACCAGACTTTTCTCTTGGCATATTCACATTTTAACGGCTTGCCTTTAGCTACCGACCTGCTCGAATTTGATTTTGACGATTTCCCACGAGATGCCCAAGAATTTCGAACCGCTTTGTATAAGTTATTGGAAATGAGTAATTTGGAAATTCATTTTAACCAAGAAACTTTTACCGACCGTTTGCAAATTTTTCAGACCTATACCAAAAAAGAATTTCAAACCCTTACTCAAACAGGCAAACTCAAGGTCATGCCGCAGGCAGTTTTGGGCGTTTTTTCCCGATCCGATTCGTACCTAATGCCTGATTATGAGGAACTTATCCGTAGAAATGTTGATGATTTTTTTAGCACGAAAATAGAAACCGAAGCCTCAAGCGAACACGAAACCATTACGCCTTTCCCTATAGACGCTTCGCAAGAGGAAGCGATCCGCCAACTAAAAAATGGACAATCGATAGTGGTGCAGGGTCCCCCAGGAACGGGAAAATCGCAATTAATTGCCAATTTGATTGCCGATTCGGTGGCACATGGCAAACGGGTGCTTTTGGTTTGTCAAAAAAGGGCGGCGCTCGATGTGGTGTATGCGCGTTTGAGAGAGAAAAAAATTCAAAATTTTGCCGCATTAGTGCATGATTTTCAGGCTGATCGGAAGGCAATTTATACCCAAATTCAGGCACAAATCGAACTTGCTTACGAACAGGCGTACCAAAAACTCAATTTCGAAGCCCTACAGCTCGAACAGCGTTTTTTAAGGGTTTGTCAAGTGATCGAAAAAAACTGTAGGGAACTCGATGAGTTCAAAAAAGCCATTTTTAGTACGGAAATGGTTGGAATTTCGGTCAAAGAACTCTATTTAAAAAGTCATTTACACGAACCTTCTGCCGTTTTGCCCGATTGGATTTCGGGTTTTTCGCAGGAACGAAACACTATTTTTTTGCAAAAATTGCAAAGTTATCTGCCCTTTGCCCAAAAATTGGAAACCACGAATTACGTTTGGCTGGATCGGCTTTCCTTTGCCGATTTTGGTTTTCAGGAAAAGGAAAATTTGAGGGAAATATTAACCCCACCCCCTGCCCCCTCCCCGAAGGAGAGGGAGAGCAATAATTTTAATGCTGAAAAAAGTGCCTTTCTTGAAAAAGTACAAAATTTGGTAGGGCAAACTTTCGATCTCGAAGCCCTCGAAGACTTGCGCAACGAACACGACAATATTCAAAAATGGTTTCAAAAAGTTCAAAATTCGGCTGTTTTCACCTTTTTTCAAACCCTTATCAAATTCGAAGATACGGATTTGGTTTGGTTAGAAAAAATGGAAAAAACAATCATGGGCTGTTTCGATAAGGACGGAGGCATCGAGCATACGCTTTCTGCTTTGGATTTGAATAAATATGCCGCAGAATTGCAGATTTTCAAAAAATCCGACCAGAAATGGTTTAATCGCCTAAAATGGCGTTTATTTTGGAAGGAACGAAAAACGGTTAAGCTGTTTTTTGAAAAATACGGTTTGGAAATGAAAAGTGAAAATGCGGACGTACTTCTTAAAAAAATTCAAAATAGGAAGCGTTTAGAAAAAAACAGGGTAAAATTGCTTTCTACGGAATGGTTGGTAAATTCGACCGATCAGCAATTTGAAGCCAAAATAGAGGCGCTCGAATGGTTACAAAATATGCCGCAAACGATTGAAAGACAAGATTTTGTGAATTGGTTTGCGGCGCAAAAAGCGGCGATTCATTTGAAACCACTTTGGAAAAATCATGTAGAAAGGTTTTTAGGAAAAATAGATTTACGAATTGGCTATAAGGCAATATGGGAAAAATACTATTTTCTTTTGGCGGAAATAGCGAATTGGGAACAGAAAAAAGAGGCTTGGAAAAATTATTTATCGGACACGCAAATCACGAAAATGTGGGCTGATGAAAGTTTGGCGGGAGAATTAGGGGCGGTTTTGGAACAAGATTTTGAAAATTTGGTGGCTTTCGATAAACTTCGAAACAATTTAGAACAAGCTGAAAATGAGGCAGTTATTTTTCTAAAAAAGCAATTTACTGATTTTAAAATACCCAAGTCCGACTTTCAGTCGGACTATTCGAAACATATTATCGCTTTTTGGCAAAATTCGTGGCGGATTTCGTGGATAGAACGGATCGAAAAACGCTATCCTATTTTGCAAAGCGTATCGACTCACGAGTTCGAGCAAAAAGAAAAAGAATTGCAAGATGCCCTTGCCGAAAAAATGCAAATTAGTACGGCTATTATGCAAATACGAGCAAAGGAGCAAATTTGTAAAGAGTTGGAATACAACCGCTTACAAAATATTGTGTCGTACAGGGAAGTAAAACATCAGGTTAGTAAAAAACGAAATATTTGGGCTTTGCGGCGGCTTTTGGCGGAAATGCCCGATGATGTTTTTCGGCTTGTGCCTGTTTGGTTGGCTTCGCCTGAAACCGTTTCGGCTATTTTTCCTTTGGAAACGGTCTTCGATTTGGTCGTTTTTGATGAGGCTTCGCAGTGTTTTGCCGAAAAAGGGATTCCTGCCATTTATAGGGGCAAGCAAATTATGGTCGCAGGGGACGAACAGCAATTAAGTCCAAACGATTTGTACCACCCAAAATGGGAAGAATATGATGACGAAACGCCCGAATTGGAGATCGATTCCCTGCTCGATTTGGCAACACGCTATTTGCCTACGACCGCTTTGCGAGGGCATTACCGAAGCCGATCTTTGGATTTGATCGATTTTTCGAATCAGCATTTTTACAAAGGAAAATTGCAATTAATTCCTGATTATCAGGACTTTAGGCAAGGAAAATCTGCCATCGAGTTCTTGAAAGTCGAGGGAATTTGGGAAGACAATACGAACCGAACCGAAGCCGAAGCGGTCGTAAAACTGATCCGAAAATTGATGAGAGAAGGCGAAACCAATATTGGCGTGATTACTTTTAATTTCAAACAACAGGAACTAATCCAAGACCTTTTGGAAGCGGAAAGAGTGCCTTTGCCTGACGAATTATTTATAAAAAATATTGAAAATGTACAAGGCGATGAACGAAATATTATCATTTTTTCGGTGGCATACGCACCCAACCGTTTAGGAAAAATGCGTTTGCAATTTGGGCTTCTGAACCTGCCCAAGGGCGAAAATAGGCTGAACGTAGCCGTAACGCGTGCCAAAGAACGAATTTATGTCGTAAGTAGCATTTTTCCACATCAACTCCAGACCGAAGACTTAACACACGAAGGCGCAAAAATGTTAAAAAGATATTTGCAATATGCACTTGATGTGTCAGAAGGGCGCTACAAACCGACTTTGCCGCCTTCGGACGAATATCAAACGGATTGGTTTTTGAAAGGAAAAATAAAAGAGCAATTAATTGAAAATCAAGTAATTAAAGTTGATGAATATTTGCCTTTTGCTGACCTGACTGTTTGGGAAAATGAGGAAATGAGCTTGATCCTGACCGATGATAATTTGTATTACGAACAACCCAGTTCGAAAGCCGCCCATGTGTATTTGCCCTTTTTGCTCAAAGCGAAAAATTGGACTTTTTCGAGAATGTACAGCCGTGTGTTTTGGAAAAAATAGGATTAAACTTTGGCTGATTTTCGTGTGATTTTGCCTTTTTCTCAAAAAAATGCGTATATTTACTGAAAAAACAATACGAAATATGACTGCGGCTACTGAAAAAGAGCAGGATATGCTTGCCGAATTGTTCTTGCAAGAATTGGCTTGGATTGTGGCTTTTATTCGTTCCCAAAGCCATAATTTGAAAAAATCATAAATTCGTAAACCTATGACAACTCTATTTTTCGATCAAAATTCCCATTTTCTGAACCTGAATTTTCAAAATTACGGAATTTTCAGCATTTGGCTATTTCATCAAAAATCAAACATTCAACATCAAAAATTAAAAAAATGGCTGTTTAATTCTGTAAATTCTATCATTCTGTTAATTCTGGTTCAGACCACCGCCCTTGCCCAAAAAATAAGCAATCTAACTGCTACCCAAGAAGGCGAACAGATACGAATTAGCTACGAATTAGAAACCACCGACAATACGCAAGTATATGGTATACAGCTATTTTGCTCACAGGATAAGTACGCCAAGCCCCTACAACAACTTAGCGGAAACGGACAAGGCAAAGTACAAGGCAAGGGACAAAAAACCGTCTTCTGGAACGTGCTGAACGAACAAAGCGAATTGGTAGGCAATTTTTCGTTTAAGGTGAAGGGGAGTTATGAGGGAAAGGAAGAAGAAAAAAAAGACTTACCTACCGATTACAGTTTTACGATAGATGGCGTAAAATTCGAAATGGTTTATGTAGAAGGTGGAGATTTTATGATGGGCTATGATTCAAAGAGAGATGGAAATGACAAACAGATGGATAATGCCAAACCCTTGCATAAAGTCGAATTAGATGGTTTTTGGATAGGAAAATACGAAATAACCCAAAAACAATGGAAAGTCATTATGGGGAAAAACCCAAGTAATTTTAAAGGAGATAATTTGCCTGTAGAAACTATTTATAGGGACGATTGCCAAAAATATTTGAAAAAACTGAATGAAAAAACAGGTAAAAATTTTAACCTACCTACAGAAGCTCAATGGGAATATGCAGCAAGAGGAGGCAAAAAATCACAAAACTTTAAATATGCAGGATCGAATGATTTAGATAAAATGGGTTGGTATAGCTACAATTCGGATAGCAAAACGCATGAAGTGGGTACAAAGAAACCTAATGAATTAGGAATTTACGATATGAGTGGCAATGTATGGGAATGGTGCTTGGACTATTATGACCAATATTATTACCAAATAGTAGTGAATAATTGTACTAATTGTTATAACAATCGAAAATCCCATTCTAATGTTGCGCGTGGCGGTTGTTGGATCGATGCCGACAGTTATAGTCGGGTTGCGAGTCGGAGTTATTTCGATCCTACGGGCAGAGGCAGCAACGTTGGTTTTCGTTTTGTAGGGTTGTAGCTTTTTGTGCCGTAGGCACTCCATATTGGTAGTAGCATAAAAATTATCCACCTATCCAAAATGTTCCGTAGGAACTGTATATTTGTTAAGTTCCTACGGAACAAAATTCGTTTTTTGTGTTTTTTTTCTACCCATATTTAACGCCTAAAGGCGTAATTTGGTCTGAATCAGGATTTTGAGGATTATAGGATTTTCAAGATTAAATCTTGTAAATCCATAAATCCCAAAAATCTTGATTCAGAAAAAGTATATTTGCAAGAAAATAAAAAAACAAAATGGCAAAAGATATTTTTCAAAAAGAAAATATGCAACTCAATAAAACACTTTTTTGGGACACAAACCCCGATGAGTTGGACTATGAAAAACACGCCCGATTCATTATTGAAAGGGTTTTGACAAGGGGCAAATTGTCGGATTGGTTTGAGGCTTTGCGGTATTACGGTTGGGAACGGATCAAAACCGAAAGCCTGCAAATCCGTTATTTGGACGATTTAACCCTTAGTTTTTGTAGTGTTATTTTCGAAATACCTAAAACGCAATTTAGATGTTACATACTCAAACAGTCGAACCCGCTACCTTGGAATTATTAAAAAAACTAATGCAAGTACCTGAATTACAATCTTTTGTATTGGTAGGTGGAACAGCATTGGCTTTGCAAATAGGGCATCGGATTTCGGTAGATCTGGATTTGTTCGGCAACGAG
>JAAFHK010000215.1 GCA_013297565.1 Cytophagales bacterium | reverse complement strand
TTGGCGGGATCAGCAGTGCTGAAGGGCAAAAACAAGTCAAAGAAAACTTTGCCAAAAATTTGAGTGCTCAAGCAGGCACAGAAATCACGGTCAATGATCTTTTTGGGACAGAAAGCGTGGCGGAAACCAAGTTAAAAGCCGCAGAGGACGAGTTGGTTAGATACTACCAAAAAGAAGGACGAAAACCTACTTCGACCGAAGATTTAAAGCATTGTACGGATATGCTGACCAAAGCCTTAGACGATACGCCCCTCAGTCCTGCCCAAAAAACCTCGATCCAAGCACTTAATCACTCGTTTGTTGAGGTGTCTGCCGATTATCAAGAAACCTTGAAACAGGACATACAAGTCATCGATGGCAAAGAATACATTGATGTGGAAAAGCACAAACCCGAAGTATTTTTTGAAGGCTTGAAAGGATCAATCGTAGCCTATGAAGAAACCATTGCTCTTTCTAAGGATTTGACGGCTACGGACAAAAAGACCTTGTTTTATGTTACTTCGGCTTTACTGCTCAATATGGATTACCTCGCCGAATTGTATTCACAAAGCCATATCGATTTGGATTTGCGTACTGGTATAGCGGCGGCGGCTGTATTTACAGGTTTCCCCCTATGGGCAGTAGCAACAGTTGCCATGATCCCTGGTGGAATTGCTATGGGAGGTTCTCTCTCCTGTCAGTTCGAAGTCTTGACATTTTGTGAATGTAACGGAACTTGTTAGAAAGTTATGAAACACTATCATTTTCTCTTACTTTTTTCATTGCTCACTTGTCAGGGCTGTGTATCTTATTTATCTAAAGACTTGCGACAAGTTACTTACCCAAAAGGGCAAAATGGGGCAGAAAATATTGTTCTACTTACAAATATTCAAACAGCAAAAAATCTTTCTACTAAAGAAAAGAATAAATTGCTAAAAAGATGGAAACCCTTTGTGTCTAAAACGTATCAAGGAAGTGGCTATTTTGCTGAAGTTCGTGAATCATCTACAAATGCAAAACAAGCAGAAGTTACGATCAAACTTTACCCACTAAAAAATAAAGGGGTAAGAGGAGTTTGGCTTTTTGCAAGTTCGCTAAGTTTTTATACTATTCCTTTTTATATGAAACCTGAAATTATACTTGAAACAGTTTTTAAAGATAAATCAGGCAATGTATTAGGAATAATAGAAAAAAAAGGCAGGCTAAATACATGGGCGCATATTCTTTTTTTACCTACTCTTCCTTTTGCGGAGTTGGGCAAGGTTTCAGGTAAGGCTATTGAAAAATTGACTTTGCAGACTTTGGAAGAAGCAAAGCAAAAAGGCTGGATTTAAAATAAAAATTTCGTAATCTACGAAATATATTACATCTTGTAATTTAAAACCGCTAATGCGCATTTTTAAATATCCGACACTTTAAAGTTGTCGGATATTTTTTTTTAATACAAGGATTTGTCAGTTTGCAAGTTTGGGCAAATATTTTCCCAAAAAATTGTATTTTTACACCAATTACCAAATTTTTTATTCCAATTCCTTTTTTATGAACCCATTTTTTTTGAAAATACTCTTTTCCATTGGGCTTATCTTGTTGATAAACAGTGCTTTGCAAGCCCAAACTAATCGTTATACTTTTGAAGTCGACCTCAAGAAAGTAAAAGATGACAAACTACAGGTTACACTTCAAACTCCTACGATTCCCAAAAGTGAAATTGTCTATTGTTTGCCCAAAATAGTACCAGGAACGTACAGCATTTACGATTTTGGGCGTTTTGCTACCGAATTTCAGGCTTTCGATTCGAAGGGAAAAAAGCTAAAAGTAGAACAAATAGATTCGAACCGTTGGAAAATAGCAAAAGCGGACAAATTGGCAAAGATTCAGTATTGGATCGAGGATACGTTTGACTCGGAAAAAGACAATTTTGTGTTCGAACCCGCAGGCACGAATATCGAAGAAGGTAAAAATTTTGTCATCAATACTTTTGGCTTTTTTGGTTATTTTGAAGGTATGAAGGAATTGCCTTATGAATTGAATTTTGAGAAACCTACAGGATTTTTTGGGGCAAGTTCTTTGAAAAATACTAAAACAACGGCTACCAATGACCGCTTCGAGTCTGGAACTTATATGGACTTGGCAGACGCACCCATCATGTTCAACAAACCCGACACAACTACCCTAATTGTTGGCGGAGCAAAAATCCTGATTTCGGTTTATTCGCCCAACAAAGTGCTTTCTGCCAAATTTGTAGGTGAAAATATTTCGACTACTTTGAATGCCCAGAAGGATTATTTGGGCGGCAAATTGCCCATCGATAACTACGCTTTTATCATTTATTTGTTCCCCAATATGTCAAAATCGGGTTCTTTGGGTGCTTTGGAACACTCTTATTCTTCGATGTATTCCTTGCCAGAAGCCCAGCCTGAATACTTGACGCAGGTGATCAGGGACGTAGCCGCACACGAGTTTTTTCACATTGTTACTCCTTTGAATATCCATTCGGAGGAAATCCACTATTTCGATTTTATAGAACCCAAAATGTCCAAACATTTGTGGCTCTACGAAGGCGTAACCGAATATTTTGCAAGCCATGTACAAATCAAATCGGGACTTTATGGTTTGGAAAAATACATTTATGTTTTGAAGGAAAAAATGAATAATGCCTCAAATTTCCGTCAAGACTTGACTTTTACAGAATTAAGTTCGAAATGTTTGAAGGAAACCGCCGACCAGTATGGAAACGTCTATGAAAAAGGAGCGCTCATTGGGCTTTGTCTTGATCTCAAACTCCATAAACTTTCAAACGGAAAATACAGCCTACGCCAACTCATGGCTGATCTTTCAAAGGAATATGGCAAGGAAAAGCCGTTTAAAGACGAGGAATTATTTGATAAAATTACAAAAATTACAGGTTTTCCTGAAATTCGTCAGTTTTTCGCAGATCATGTCGAAGGCACAAAACCCTTGCCTCTCAAAGAAGTTTTGGGTTCGGTAGGAATCAGTTTTGATGAAGAAAAAGAAAGCAAACGTTTTGGTTTGGGCAATATTGGCTTGGGAATGAATGAAGAAAAAACGGGTTTGATAGTGTCGGATAACGGCGAAATGGACGAAATGGGTAAGGAAATGGGTTATCAAATCAATGATCGTTTGATAAAAATAAACGGCAAAGCGCTTGATTTACAAACGGCTCAAGAAATGATTGTTGATATTTTGCAGAATGCCAAAGATGAGGATATTTTGACCGTAGAGGTCGAGAGAACTGTTGATGGCAAAAAAACACAAATGGAACTCAAAGGTAAAATGAAGGGTGTGCCTGATGTTGAAAAATTTGCCATGAAAGCCGATCCAAACGCCACATCTGAACAAGTCGCTTTGCGCAAGGCTTGGTTGAGGTAGGCTTTTATGCTCAAAACCTTTAGACTTTGCGGACTTTAAAACCCCGCAAGGTCTTGATAATCATTATTTTACAAATAATTCAAATTTCTACTCAAAAATGATTCAAACGCTAACTAAAAACAGAAAAAGTCTATAGAAAATGGACAGGAATGTAGTAAAAATGCTGAATTAAGGAAAAATAATAAAAATCGTAGTGCGAATTGTTCGTTTTGTGCTACGATTAGTTTTGTATAATTGATAAACCTTTTTTTGCTTTCAGCTATTATTTCTAAACAACAAAGAACCATCTCCAAAACTCAAAAAACGGTAATCATTCGCAAGGGCTTGAACATAAATTTCACGCCATTTTTCGCCAACGAAAGCCCCAACAAGCATCATAAGCGTGGTCGAGGGCAAATGGAAATTGGTAATCAAGGCTTCGCAAACTCGAAATTGATAAGAAGGAATAATCATAATTTCGGTTTCCCCTATCAAAGTACCAATCTGTTTTTTATCCATATATGCCAATACATTTTGCATGGATTTTTTCAAACTAATTACTTCATTATCAGGTATTTCATAAGGAAAAAGTTTTTCAATTCGAAAAAGAGCTTCTTGGTTTTGTTCTAATTTCATGCCGTACCAAAACAAACTTTCCAAAGTCCGCATCGAGGTCGTCCCGACAGCCACTATTTTTTTTCCTGCCAAAAGATTCAAGACATTTTGGCGAGTAATTACGACCTGTTCGCTGTGCATGGGGTGTTCGAGAACGTTTTCGGTTTTGATGGGCTGGAAAGTTCCACCTCCTACGTGCAAGGTCAAATAATCAATGTTAAGTCCTTGATTATGAAGTTTTTGGAGCAGATCGGGCGTAAAATGCAAGCCCGCAGTTGGGGCGGCAACTGCTCCTTCGTGCTGGCTATAAACGGTTTGGTATTGGTTCGTGTCTTCGGCTTGAACTTCTCTTTTGAGGTAAGGTGGCAGAGGCATTTGACCAATTTTGGCAATCATTTCTGCAAAAGTATGATCTGTATTCCATTCAAAATCAACCTTTTGCGAAACTCTATCTGCCAAGAAAGCACGAAAAATTACTTTTCCTTTTTCTGTACTTAATTCCCTTTCCAAAACCGCATGGCTTTTCCAACGTTTCAAATTCCCGACCGCACACGCCCAAGAAACTTTTTGGCGTGTCTGCATCATCTGACTAATTTCGGAAGGCTGTAGCGCTTGCAAGAGGAATATTTCGATCAAAGCCCCTGAATCTTTGCGAAAAAACAGGCGTGCAGGAATTACTTTGGTATTATTGAAAAAAATTTGCCAAGAACCATCCAAAAATTGGGGCAGTTCTCGGAAAATGTGGTGGCTAATTTGCGGTTCGGCACGGACATCAAAAACCAATAATTTGGAACTATCACGCGGCTCAAGCGGAAAACGCGCAATGCGTTCATCAGGTAGTTCATATTCAAAATCTTCTTTGCGAAGCATTGGTAGTAAGGCAAGATGTGAATAAGCAATTATTTTGTTCTTTTATCAAACCTATATTATTATGGCTTTTTTGGTAACAAAAGAGAACAAAGTTACGAATTTTTGGAACAATAAAAAATTATTTTGTTTTGTTTTTTGTTTCATAGTGAAAGGGGGTTGGTAGCAAATGTCATTTTTGTTACATAAAAACCCGATTTTATATCTATTTTGGCAAAAGAATTGTACTTTTGTGGGTACAGTAGTCTTGGAAGACTCGAATATCTCCTTTGTTGGACAAAAACAAACCTATTTTTACATGATTTGGGCAGTGAATAACAAGTTAATGATACGACATTGGATTTTGTGCTTTTTAATCGTCTGCTTAAGTTTGACGGGCTTGTTTGCACAAAACAAAAACTCAAAAATTGACAGCCTCGAAAATATCCTCCAAACAGCCGCCCAAGACACCAATCGAGTCAAAACGCTAAATAGTCTGGTTTGGCAATACCGATCCTCGAACCTCGAAAAAGGTATCGAATATGCCCTCCAAGCCCAAAATTTGGCAGAAAAACTCCAATACCCCTACGGGTTGTCAGAAAGTTATAGCATGGGGGGAATTGTGTATAGGAACAAAGGAGACTATGCCCATGCGATGGAAATGTTTTTCAAAGCCTTGCATATTGCTGAAAAACACGGCTTCAGAAAACAGATTGCCTATTCGAACAATAATATTGGTGATGTGTTCAAATCACAAGGAGATACCCAAAAAGCGGCTGAATATACCCAAAAAGCGATTGTACTTTTCAAAGAAATTAAGGATTTGAGAGGTTTAGCCTACGGCTATATTCGAATGGGCGAAATCGCAGAAAGCTCGAAAGAATTTGAAAAAGCGCTTAGTTATTATACCCAATGTTTTGATATTCGCCAAAAATTGAAAGATAAAGATGGTTTGGAATCAATCCTGAACCGAATTGGTCGAACGTATGAAAAATTAGACAAATTTGAGAAAGCCCTCGAAAATCTCCAGCTTTCTCTCCAATACGGACAAGAAATCAATGATCTCAAAGGCATAGCAGGTAATTCGGCGGATATAGGCAGGGTTTATCATAGCCTAAACGAAAATGAAAAAGCCATCGAGTGGGCTGAAAAAGGCTTAAAGGTAGCCAAGGAAGTGGGTTATAAAGAACCTATCCGCAATGCCGCCCAAGTGCTTTCCGAAATTTATTCGTCCCAAAAACAGTTCGATAAGGCTTTTGAGTACCAGAAAATATATGTAGAAACAAGGGAATCGTTGATTAGTGATGAAATCTCAAAAGCAGTTTCGGAAATGGCGCTTTCCTACCAAATCGATAAACAAAAAGCGGAACTTGAAATTTTTGAAAAGGAACGTGAAAATCAAAACTTGGTTAGGTATAGTTTGATAATTGGTTTGACCATGGCAGTAGGTTTGCTTTTTGTGCTTTATATCAACAACCAAAATAAACGCAAGGCAAACTACCTTTTGCAGTCCCAAAAGGCTGAAATTGAGGCAGTTAATGAAACCCTGAATTGGCAGAAAGCTGAAATTGAGAAAAAAAATGAAGACGTGCGCGCCAGCATAGCCTACGCCAAACGAATCCAAGATGCTATGCTTCCCCGAAGTGAGGACATTTCAAAGGCTTTCCCTGAACATTTTATTTTTTATCGCCCAAGAGATATTGTTTCAGGCGATTTTTATTGGTTTTTGCATAAAAATAGCAAAAGTTTCATGGGAGCAGTTGATTGCACAGGACATGGCGTGCCAGGGGCGTTTATGAGTATGATCGGTAATGATTTATTGAATAATATTGTCAATATTTCGCGGGTTTTCGAACCCAGCAGTATTTTGGATATGTTGCACAAAGGTATTCACCATGCCCTCAAGCAAGGCGAAGGCGCTAATAGGGACGGTATGGATTTGGCACTGTGCGTTTTTGATCACGACAGCAAAAATTTGAAGTTTAGCGGCGCTCGAAACCCACTTATTTATATTCAAAATGGCGAATTATTTAAAATTTCGGCTGATAAATACTCAATCGGCGGGCGCGAAGCAGAGCAAGAATTTACCCAAGTGGAAGTAAATATGGAAATTCCGACTGTTTTTTATATTTTTTCGGACGGTTATGAAGACCAGTTTGGCGGGGCAGAAGGTCGCAAATTTATGATCAAACGCTTGCGAAATTATTTTTTGGAAATTCACGAAAAAAGTATGCCCGAACAACGCTACCTTTTAGAGGAAACTTTTGATGACTGGAGCAAACATACCGAACAGGTCGATGATGTACTGGTCATGGGCTTTAGGGTGTAAGATTGGCAGACTATTGCTAAACAAGGCATAAAAAAACCGCAATATCAATTTATTGCGGTTTTTATTTTTACATCATTTCTGCCAATTCCAGCCAACGCAGGGTTTTCGAGTCTATTTCGGCAGTCAGGTTTTTAATTTCTTTGCTCCAATCCGCAAAATCCTGATACG
>JAAFHK010000214.1 GCA_013297565.1 Cytophagales bacterium | reverse complement strand
AGGCACGAAAGAAGAAGGCGAAGCGATCCGCAAAGAAAATACGCAACTATTTGATTTTCAAAATGTTACAGACCTTACGGGTGCGCTTACTTTGCGCGAACTCATTGCCCTGATCCACGCCTCCGATGGCTTGTTGGCTTGCAGTACGGGACCTCTGCATATTGCGGCGGCTTTGGGAAAGTATGCTTTAGGTTTGTATCCGCCCATGAAACCCATTCACCCCGCCAGATGGTCGCCTTTGGGCAAAAAAGCCGATTATTTGGTTTTGGACAAGAACTGTATGGCTTGTAAAAAAGGGGAAATATGTGTCTGTATGCAAGCCATTCGCCCTTTGTACGTAGCAGAAAATATTAATGCGTGGAAAAAATAGAGGTATTTTTGTAACACGCCTTTTAGGGCGTGGTGTGGATAAACTATTAAAAATCAATTCATCACAGCCTGAAGGGTGTGTTACGTTCATTTTGTATAATTAATATGCTTTACAAAACTATCTTATTGACAATCAGTCTTTTGTATTTATTTTTAGGAGATATTTTTTCTCAACATACTGCCAAACAAGTCCAAGATTTTGTAACGAATTGGCATAAAAGCAAAACCATGCAATCGGCGAGTGTGAGTTTTTATGCGCAAAGCGTAAAAGGCGAAAGTATCAAGATTGCTTATAATGCTTCGCAAAGCCTTTCACCCGCTTCTTGCCTCAAATTGGTAAGTTCGGGGGCAGCTTTGGGTATTTTGGGAGAGAATTTTAGGTTCGAAACCCAGTTAGCCTATAGCGGAACAGTAAAAAATGGTATTTTGGAAGGAAATGTATATATCATAGGTGGTGGTGATCCTACTTTGGGCATCGAAAATCTCGAAAAACTTATGCAAGAATGGGTAGAAATTATTAAAAAACAAGGAATTAAACAGATAAAAGGTAAAATTATAGGAGACGAAAGCATATTTGAAAGCAATTATACTCCCGATGGTTGGACTTGGGCAGACATGGGTAACTATTATGGAGCAGGCGCGTCGGGGCTTTCTATTCACGAAAACCAATTTTTGCTTACCTTCAAAACAGGCAAGAAAATAGGCGATAAAACCGAAATAATCCGCAGCGAACCCGCCATTTCAGGCCTCGAATGGACAAACGAAGTGCGCACTGCCGCCACAGGAACGGGCGATCAGGCATATATTTACGGTTCGCCTTATAGCTATGTCAGAATAGTCAAGGGGACACTGCCCATCAACTCCCAAAATGCCTTTTCGATCAAAGGCTCTATGCCCGATCCAGCCTTATTTGCCGCCGAATATCTGCGAAAAAAACTCCAAATAGCAAAAATTTTGTCTGAAAGTGCCACTACTGTTCGCCTTTTACAAATCAATAATGCCTCTTTTTTGGAAAAAAAAGCAGTTTTTCATAAAACTCAATCCGCCACTTTGAAAGAAATCTTGAAGCCTTTGAACCAAAAAAGTATCAATTTGTACGCCGAAAATATTGCCCGAATGATAGGCTTCAAAAGTGAAAAAAAGGGAACATTGGAAGCGGGAATCAAGGCAATCACGAATTTTTGGAAAGGCAAAAAAATAGATTTGCAAGGATTTTATATGGAAGATGCGGCAGGACTTTCTCGGTTTAATTTCCTGACTACCAAACACTTAACCCAAATCTTGATAGCGATCCAGCAAACTCCTTATGCCAAAAGTTTTTACGAATCCTTAGCCCTTGCGGGCAAATCTGGGACTATGCAGTTCAGGTGTTTGCGAAGCTCCGCCGAAAATAATTTGCGAGCAAAAAGCGGTTCTATTGGCAAGGTTCGCAGTTTTGCGGGATATGTCCGTACCAAATCGGGAGTTTTATTAGCATTTTCGATAATTGTCAATAATTATGACGCAAAAGACAGCGAAGTCATGCAAAATTTGGAAAAAACGATGACCATGTTGGCAGAAATGAAATAAATAAAGACTTTGTTTTATACCTTTGCCACTACATTTTTCCTACAAATATACTGAATCGATGAAAGTTTATTGGCGCATTTTTACTTATACACAGTCCTACGGTCGACTGATCGCTTCCTATCTTTTGGTTACTTCTTTGGCAGTTATTTTTGGAACGCTTAATTTTACGCTTCTAAGCCCTCTTTTTCAAATCCTTTTCCAAGATATAGACAATTCGGCTATCTCCAATCTCCATGAACCTGTTTTTGCTTTTCGGGCGCAGTACCTGATCGATCTTTTCAATTATTATTTTGCCAAAACCATTGTCGATTATGGCAAAATTTCGGCTTTGCGCTTTGTTTGTGTCGTAATTGGTTTTTCGGTTTTATTTTCCAATATTTTTAGGTTTTTAGGGCAAAGGCTGATCAATGCTTCGAGGTCTATAGGTATGCAAAACCTCCGCAATGATGTTTTTCGCAAAATAACTTCCTTGCATTTGGGATATTTTTCGAATGCCCAAAAAGGGGATTTGATGGCACGCCTCACGACCGATATGCAGGAAATCGAAAATTCTATTTTGGGGGCTTTGCAGTGGATTATCAAAGACCCTGTTACTATTTTGGTTTATTTCGTGGTGCTTTTTTATACTTCTTTTGAACTGACCATTTTTACGATCCTGTTCCTCCCGCTTTCAGGTGGCATTATTGCCGAAGTAACCAAGCGTTTGCGCAAAGCAGGCGGACAAACTCAAGCCCTTTTGGGCAATTTGTTGGGAATTATTGACGAAACGCTGCATGGTTTAAAGGTAATTTATGCTTTCAATGCCCAAAATTATATTCAAAACAAATTTTTACAAACCAGCCAATTTTATTCGGAAACGCACCAAAAACTCGAAAATAAGCGCGAAATGGCTTCACCTCTGTCCGAATTTTTGGGAGTTCTGACCGTAACGGTAATTCTTTTGTATGGCGGCACTTTGGTTTTGGAAGGCACAAGCGACCTGAAAGCCGCAGATTTTATTACCTATATCATTATTTTTTCCCAAATTTTAAGCCCTGCCAAAGCTATTTCGGCGGGTATGAGCAATATCCAACGGAGTTTGGCTTCGGCGGAACGTCTGATTACGATCTTGGACACGCCAAGTAATATTACGAGTATTCCGAATGCCGTAAAATTGGAAAAATTGGAAAAAGAAATTGTTTTCCGAAATGTGGGTTTTGCTTACCAAGAACGAAAAGTATTACAAAACATCAATTTTACGATTCCAAAAGGTAAAACGGTTGCTTTGGTCGGGGCTTCGGGCGGCGGAAAATCTACTTTGGCGGATTTGCTGGCAAGGTTTTATGATGTTACGGAAGGCGAAATCCTGATAGACGGAACGAACGTGAAAAACATCGAATTGGGGCATTTAAGGCAATTATTGGGAATTGTAACCCAAGAATCCATTTTGTTTAATGATACCATTTCTAATAATATTGCTTTTGGGATCAATGCTATGCAAGGACAGGTCGAACGTGCTGCCAAAATAGCGAACGCCCACGATTTTATTTTGCAAACCGAAAACGCCTACCAAAGCAATATTGGCGACAGAGGCATGAAACTATCAGGCGGACAACGGCAACGTTTGGCAATCGCAAGGGCGGTGTTGAAAAATCCCGATATTTTGATTCTCGATGAGGCAACCTCGGCACTGGATTCCGAATCCGAAAAATTGGTACAAGATGCTCTTTACCGCCTGCTCGAAAACCGTACTTCTTTGGTCATTGCGCACCGTTTGAGTACAATCCAACACGCCGATCTGATTTTGGTGATGCAAGAAGGCGAAATAGTAGAGAGGGGAACGCACCAAGAACTCATGGACAAAAACGGCATATACCGCAAACTCCAAGATATGCAAAAAACGGCTAATAAGGAATGAAAAGCGATTTTTTTCGTATATTAGCGCAAAGAGTAGCCAATCGTTTTGGACGTTTGCAGGGAGAGATGCCGCAAGGTAGTACATATCCCCTTGGCGAAATTTTAAAACCCGATCCTTTTTTAGAAAGGATCGGGTTTTTGTAAAAAATTGATTTTCAATAATTTAACTTATTTTACTACCGCTTTTGCTTGTCGGGTTAAGCGCCGAGTTTTAGCCGCCTCACGCCATTTTTTTTGCGGTTCGCTGATCGTAAAACGGTATTCCTCTTTGTCCAAGCTTTCCTCTACTACGCTTTTTTTGCAAACTTCGATCTGTTCAGATGTGATTCCGTAAGGCATCAAAACCTTTTCCAAAGCCTCAAAAAAATACGCAACAAAAATCTGTAAATCAAGTCCTTCGGCTCGAACAATTTTGGTATAAGGCAAATACACTCGAAAACTCAAATATTTTCCTCGATTCGTTTTCGAGAGTTTTTCGATTTTTATGTCCTCGCTTATGCCGTCTGTATCCAACAAAATTTCCAAAATCTCAGATTTTACTTTGGGCAAAGGAAAACCCATAAGAATTTGATTTTCAACCTTTTCCATCAATAATTTTTTAATTTTGGGGTTGATATCAAACCTATACACAGGCGTAGTAAAATAACTTAATATGCCGAGTTTCATGGTCTAATTTTGTGTTTGAAAGAGTTATGGATTTACCCAAGAAATCTCAAAAAAGCGTGGTTATAAAAATTGTTGATAAGCATTACAGTCGGGCGTAGTCCGACCTCGAAAATTAGCAAACTTTTAAGGTCGGACTACGTCCGAAATAGTGCTTTTTTCAAAAAGGAAGTTCATTATCAAATAATCCGTTAATTGATGCCTCATCGATAACTTTATAAGAGTCTTGATAAAAAGTATCAGCATAAATATCGATATAACGATAGGCTATCTCTTGTTTGCAAAGTGTTCCCTTTCTAAGTCCTATGTAGTCTTGAAAAGACGAAAAACGCCAATTTTCCATTTTTTCAACTATTTTCGCTTGCATAGGGTTCTGATGAATGTAATGAAAACAAATGAAAGGGTAGTTCGAATCTTTGCTTTCGGTTAAATTTTTGGCTTTTGTTTTAGGGCGAAACAAAGCCCCTGTACGACCGTATTTTTCATTGTATTCTTTGGCATATTCACTCAAAAGTTTTCGGAAACCGTTACTCACTTTGGTAATTTCTATTCTACCAAGCGGCATTTTGACGACTGACCAATTGGTAGTTTCTATCATAAAATGAAAATGATTGGGCATTAAACAATAAGCCAATACGTGGCAATTTGGGCTTACATACTGCCTAAATTTCTTTAAAAACAGCAAATAATCGTCTTCGTGCTGGAAAATTTTTTCCCTATTATTACCCTGATTATAAACATGGTACAGATGATTAGCGATAAATTTCATAGTTATTATTGCTTGTTTTTTACTACAGTCGGACGTAGTCCGACCTTAAAAGTTTGCTAATTTTCAAGGTCGGACTGCGTCCGACTGTAGTAGGGTTACATACAAATTTATTTTTTTACCCATTCTTGCGCAACTGTTCGAGGATTAATTGGAGGGTAGATTTGAGGAGGTCGAGGTCTTGTTCGAGTTTGTCGATGCGTTTGGAAATGCCGTTTTCTGTATAATTTGCTATATTTTGATTGGTTTCGATTTGAGAGTGGCTAATAGTAAAAGTATATCCTATTTCTTGTTTTTCTAAATTCACTAATTCGGGAACGCTAATATCCAAAAGTTTGGCGATCTGATTCATACGAGTAAAAGAAAGATCGCTTTCATCACGTTCTATTTTGCCGTAGCCATTTACGGTCATGTCCAATTTTTCTGCCATGTAATCTTGTTTCAGTTCCTTCATCTCCCTCAAGAGGCGTATTTTTTTACCCAAAGTTAGTTTTTCCATATAAAAAGTAGTAAAAGTGTGATTATGTGATTTAAAGTAGTAACAAACCTATTGCAAATAAATGAAATAAGCAATAGTTTTGGGAAATATTTTTTCAAAATTAAAAACATTTTTCTTTTATGCGACCTGAACAAAAAAAAATTATAAAACTACTTGCTTTAATTATAAGTGGAATATGCTTTTTAATCGGCTTTTACCATACAGGGAAAGGTTTTGCTGAAGCGGGTATTCTTGGCTCTGAAAATGGAGCATTTCTTTTAGCTTCAGTCATAATTGGTATGATGACTCTTTCCTACATGGTGGCTCTTTTTTGGAAAGGAGGTGAAAAATTAGGTTTAAGTTTCTATGTCGTTTTTGCATTAATTAGTTTTCTTGCAAATCTTAATTACTTCTATCCTACCTATATGAGTCGAACCTTACTCAAAGATGAGCTTACCATTAAAAAAGATTCTTTGGATCGTATTGCTTTTCGTAGTAACGAAGTCTTATACAGTCAAGAAGGACACGTTTTGAAAGAACAAGTTGATAAAAAACGTGATGAGTTACATAACCAAATTGAAGATGGCGGATTTAAGGATCGTTCAGAAGAAGACCTAAAGCAAATAGAAAGAATATTAGGTTTGCCCGAAGGTACAGGTATTACTCATCTCAAAGGGTATAAAAAAACTTACCAAGAATTGGCAATAATTTACGATTCTTTGGTCAATAAAGCCCTTTTTACCAAACTTGTTACCATGAGCTATCCTCAAAATCAATCGATCATGGTTGAAATTGAACAAAAAAAGGATTTGTTAGGAAACAAAGCGCAAAAAACCATTACCGTATTAGAAAATGCTCCTTTGATACTAACTGATGAACAGCGAAAAAATGCGAAGGCAATTATTCGTGAAATTGTCAATGCTTATAAAGATGCAGGCAAAAAAACACAAAATGTAGTCAAAACTTTTCCTTTTCAAGACAATATCAAAGTTGATAATGAAGAATTGGGACGTTTTAATCACACGATTAGCTCGGCTTTCGATTACCTTGATAATTTTGGTACTTGGATTCTTATTTTCATTTGCCTCCTAATCGATTTTATCGTACCGCTTGGCTTATATTTTATGGTACGTAAAGGAGATGATGAAAATAATCAAGTTAGTACTGGTAAAAATATATTTTCCTAACCTAAAGTCTACTATACTATGAATAATGATGATTTGCACAACGACCTACCCAACATAGTAGGTTCAGAACAAAATAGTAATTCTTCGAACTCAAAAAAAACACAAATGGAGTGGATTAGAGAGTTTGAGGGCATGGATACCAATTTTGTCTTTTTCTTTGGATATCGACAATCGGGCAAAACGAGTGTTATGGCATCTTTAATACACTATTTGTACGTCAAACAAGCCAACGGTGAGTATTCATATAGCCAAGAATATACAAATGAGGATAGTTTTAGGCTTATTGAGGATATGCGCGCCCAAATGAAAGAGGGTTTCTTTTTACCTCGTACTGATGCGGGAACTGCTTTGCAACTTCGTTTGGATTTTAACCCTAATAAGAAAAAATTACAACAATTAGACACTACTTTTT
>JAAFHK010000213.1 GCA_013297565.1 Cytophagales bacterium | reverse complement strand
TGCGCCAAACCCATGACCCATTCATGGACAGTTTCGGGATCGACAAGGAAAAAAAGGGGACGAAGGAGGTTTTTATAGAAGAAAGTAAGCATGAATATATTGATTAACAAGACCTTACGGGTTTTAAAAACCCGCAAGGTCTAAAGGTTTAAAATGGTTAGGACTTACGCAATTAAAGTCTGACCGCAGGTCTGACGCAAGGAAAACTGTATTTAAAACGTCAGACCTACGGTCAGACTTGTTTTATTCTACTAATTTTTCATGCCTTTGCGGGTGTTTTCACCCGCAAAGCACATGGGTTTTGCCGAGATGCCCCTACGGGGTTTCGAAAGATTTTTATTTCCATTTTCTACAAAGATTTCACGCCTACGGCGTTTAAAACATCATTTTTTATCAAAATCCGTCTGCTTTGATTTGTTTTTCGGTAATTTCACCGTATTTCCGTACTTTTTCTTTGATTTCGGCAGATTTACCAATCAGAACAAACTGCAAACCGTTGCGGGGGAAATATTTGCTAATGATTTCTTTGGCTTTGGCGGTTGTGAGCTGATCTACGTTTTTCTGAAAATCATTGATATAGGTTTCGGTAAAACCGTACAAATACATATCGGTTAGCAGGTTTGCCATCGAACGGGCTGTTTCGTAATTGGGCGGAAAATTGCCTTTTACGTAGTTTTTGGCGGAAATTAGCGTAGCCTCGTCAATGCCGTTTTTGTGCAAACTATCATACACCTGCAAAGCCATATCGATAGCCTCAACGGTGGTGCTGTTTTTGGTAAAAGTCGAAATTTGGAAAGTACCTGCGGCTTTGTAGCGGCTAAAACGGCTATTTGCTCCGTAAGTAAGCCCCGAATTTACCCGCAAAGCGTCATTGAGCCAAGACGTAAAACGACCTCCCAAAACGGTATTGATGACCTGAATCGCCACATAATCGGGATTGCTTTGCGGAACGCCCGCACCACCAATCCAGAAAGTAGTTTCCCGCGCATCGGGCTTGTCGACCAGTAAAACCCTGTTTTTGGTAAAACTTAATTCAGGTTTTCCCAAATTTGGGTTAGAAGGCGAGTTGGCAGGTTTCCAATTTTCGAAAATTTGGGCAATTTTCTTTTTCATATCCTTTGCCGAAAAATCACCTGTGATGGCAATAGCCGCTTTTTTGGGCGAATATTCGTTTTGATAAAATTTGCGGACATCTTCGACCGTAATTTTGGCTACGGTGCTTTCCGTTCCTGCGCTTGGAGTGGCGTAAGGGTGTTTGTCGAAAATCAAAGCGTTATAGTACGAACCAATCACAGAACGAGGACTTTCTTTTTGCTGTTTGAGTTGTGCCAAAATGCGGGTTTTGTGTTTTTCAAATTCGCTTGCCTCGAAAGTGGGTTGCATAACTACTTCTTGCAATATTTCAAAAAACAAATCTTGGTCTTTTTTGGCACAAGCCCCTGAAATTTGGGCGTATTCTTTGCCCAAACCCGTCCCAATTTCAGCCCCTACGAAATCCAATTTTTCCTCAATTTCTGTTTTTTTGAACTTTTTTGTCCCAAAAAGCAAGGCATCGGCAGTGAGGGAAGCCAAACCGTAGCGATCAGCATCTTTGATAGCCCCCGCCTCAAAAACCATCGAAACATAAAGCAAAGGCACTTCTTTTTGTTCCATCAAATAAACGGTCAGACCATTCTTGAGTTGGAACTTTTCGTAGGCAGGAACTTTGAAATTTTGGGCAAACAAGGTATGAAAGCCCAAAAAAGCAAGTATAAAAAATGTATTTTTCATAAGGGTAATTATTTTTTTCGTCCAAATGTAAGGTTTCTTAATCAATTTTTTTCAAAAATTACAGATTAAACCAATAATTCAGTTTGATGACAAATGCCCTATTTTTTTCCTTCAGATTGGTCGCATAATAATTATCGGTATAAACTATAAACAAATCGGAAACGGGTTTGAAACGCCATTGTAGCCGAGCATTGACGTTAATATTCTGGATTTGGCTGTTGTACTGTGCCAAAGCGGTAAAAAACACACTGCGCGAAAGTGTCAAATCCAGACGAGGTCCGAGCAGAAGGAGATCAGCCGTTTGGTAAGGTTCGGGCAAGGAAATTTTATTGTATTCGTAGTTTAGCGTCAGAATTGCCCAGTGTTGATGCCTATAGTTCAGGTTTCCTTGCAAGCTCGTAATGCGTCCGTTAAAATATTGTCCCCAAACCCAAACCCCACTGCCGTAGAGTTTTTTGCGGTTGTCGGTATTGAAAATCACCATCAAATTATGGTATTTGTAACCCACATTGGCAGGTAGCGGCTCGCCGCCTGTGTTCGTAGGGTCGAAAGGTTCGTACAAATAGGTATAATATTGCCAAGCGTTCAGTTCCAAATACATATTGTTCTGGAAACGAAAAGCATAAAAGGGATTATGCACATAATCCAAGACCCCATACTGTTTGTTCCAGATCACTTGCGAAAACCAAGCGGGCGCATGGCTGTTGAGGATTTTGGATTTTGGATAGAAATTATAAAAAGCCACAAATTCATCACGATTAAAATTGCGGCGCGGCGTAAAACCCACTTCAGGATTAAAATTTTCATTTACGCTTTGATGCAGAACATTTACTTGCAAGTTTTGGGTATTATAATTCAGATTTCCGCCAAAAGCAAACGGATCAATGCCCTGATTGGGGCTAAAACTCTGCTGGTAGGAAAACTTGCCTGTCCATTTGTTGTCTGCCGAAGCCAAATTATAATCCAAACCCAGCAAGCGGTTGTAAGTATCCTTATCTGCCTGTTTATTGACCAAAATTCCGCTAATATTCGAGCGCGTAAAAACCCTGCGTTGTACGACAGCAACCGAATAATTGGTGCTTGGCACTCCCGCTTTTTCGTCTTTGGCAGTTTGCATATTTAGCACCCCGATCCGCCAATCTTTGTTCAAACGCCCGCTTAAACGCGCCCCAAAATGGATCGGGTTTTGGATATTTTGTCCTGTAGAAGCGTCCCTTGCAATCCCGATTCGCCTTGAGAAAAACGGTCTGATATTATCAAAACCAAAATTGGAAAACAGATCGGCATTTTCGAGAAAAAACTGCCTGCGTTCAGGAAAAAACAGTTCAAAACGGTTCAAATTGGTAACTTGTCGGTCGACTTCGACTTGCGAAAAATCGGGATTTACGGTCAAATCCAAATTTAAGGAAGGAGTAACCGCAATTTTGGCATCTCCCCCTACGGCAAAATTATTTTTATTTTCCATCGGATTTTTCTCAAAATCCTTGTTGTTTCCGCCCAAAAGATAGGGAATGACCGAAATATTGCGGTTTTTTTTGTTAAGCGGTTTGTCCCAGACCAATTCGGCAGGGTAAGCCAGCGTAAAAACGGGCATATTTCGCGGTACTTTCGTCCATGTGCTTCGTTCGTTGGTTTTGCTATCGGCTCTATAGAAATTGATATTCCAACGGCTCGAACCCTGTTTAAAACGCAGTGTGTTGAAAGGAATCGCCATTTCTGCCGCCCAAAAACCGTCCTCGATTCGGGCTTCCGAATACCATTTGTTGTCCCAAGACAAATCCAAATCTTCCTGCCCTGTCGTTACGATCAAACCTTCGCGCTGCACGCCTCTTGGCGTAATGCTAAAAACAAAACCGTTTTGCCTGTCCTGAAACGGATCAAAAACTATACTTACCTGATCGGTCGCTTGCCCGCCAAAATCCCTCCGCAAGGAAGGTACAAGGTATTTTTTGCCCAAACTATCGTAGGCTTTGATGGCTACGTAGATAAAAGTATCGTCATAACTAAGCCGCACTTCAGTCCGACAAACCGCTTTTGAAGTATCGTAAGGAAAATATTGGTTAAAATATTGGGCAGGTTTTGTGTTTTTCCAAACAGTTTCGTCCAAAATACCATCAATTTTGATCGGGCTTTTGGTTGGTGAAATAGCATATTCCAAAACAGGCGCAGAATTTTGAGCCAATACCCAGAAAGGCGCAAAAGAAAAGATCACAAAACTGATCAGGTTCGGAAAACCCAATAAGTTTGAAAAAGGAATTTTCATAAAAACAAGGAGTTTAGTTTTGGCAAAGATACTTCATAAAAAATAGGGCTTGATAACCGATCTTGCGGAAATAACAAATTAAAAAAATTGATATACTCAATCAAAATTGCTTTTGTAAGGCGAACATTCTTGTTCGCCACAGAAACGAACAAGAACTTCGTTTTACGAAAAAAACAATTTAGTTTTAGTATAATTTGGCAAATTTTATTCTTTTGATTGGGAAAAAAAAATATTTATTCCTACTTTTGCGTGCCAAATCAAGTGCCTATTGGGTTCGGGGTTTTCTTATTTTTATATAAATTATTGAATTTCAATTTTTTACTTCCATGAATATCCAAGAAATCGAAAAAAAAATCAGTGAGTTAGTGGGCAAACAATCAGACCATTTCAAAAAGAAAAAAGCTGATCGCAACGCTACAGAATTGGAGGCGGTTCGTACAGAACTCAACGACCTCAAAAAACAAGCTACGGAGCTTTACAAAAAAGCCAAAGCAATCAACAAAAAAGAGCTTAAACAACAGGCTTAGTTTTATGTTATTTCAGAAATTCCATTTTTTAAAGAAAATGGAATTTTTACCTTTTCAAAAGAACCTTTTTTTTAATTTTCAAATTTTCTCATAAATGGAAATCTCTGCTTCAGACGTAAAAAGATTGCGCGAAATGACAGGCGCAGGCATGATGGATTGCAAAAAAGCCCTTGGCGAAGCCCATGGTGATTTTGATGCCGCTATCGACATTCTACGCAAAAAAGGTCAAAAAATATCTGCCTCTCGTGCCGACCGTAGCACTTCGGAAGGCTGTGTTTTCGTAGAAACCCTTAACCACGACACCGAAGGTTTCGTAGTAGGTTTGGGTTGCGAAACGGATTTTGTTGCCAAAAACGAAGACTTTTTAAAATTGGGTAAAGCTATTTTGCAAAAAGCAGTAGCTGAAAAACCTGCAAATCTTGATACTTTGCTTGCCGCAACCGTTGAAGGCAGAAGCATCAATGAACATATTACAGATTTGATTGGCAAAATTGGCGAAAAAATCGAAGTAACAGCCTACGAACACATCAAAGGCGAAAAAATCGTTTCTTATTTGCACCTGAACGCCAAGATCGGTGTTTTGGTAGCTTTAAAAGGCACAAACGGCAAAGAAGTTGAAGGAATCGGCAAGGACGTGGCGATGCAGATTGCGGCTATGTTCCCTATCGCCCTCGACAAAGATGACGTAGATGCTTCGGTGATCGAAAAAGAAATCGAAATTGGCAAAGAAATGGCTCGCAACGAAGGCAAACCAGAAGCCATGCTCGAAAAAATAGCACAAGGCAGACTGAACAAATTTTATGAAGAACGCACTTTGCTGAACCAAGAGTTCGTCAAAGAAGCCAAAACTTCGGTTCGTCAGTACCTTGACAAATTCCAACAAGGCATGACCGTTTCAGGTTTCAAACGCGTAGGAATTGGTGCATAAATTTATTTTTCAAAAACAAAAAAGCCTGAATTTATTGAAATTCAGGCTTTTTGCTTTTGATATAGATAGAACTTTTAATAAATTTTTCGTTTTTCAAACCATCTATCGTTGATCGTTACCCCAAAAATAAGTTTAAAATAAGTTTCTCTAATAAGTCCTTTGTCAATCACGCCACGCTGTCCGCCAATAGCGGCAAAATTAAAACTCGAAAAACCTCGAACAGGCAAAGACATTCCAAAACTTGCTTGACGTTCTTCCAACTGAACACCATTGATGATAATAGGCGTGAGACTATATGAAAAACCTATTCGATAAGAAACCCTATTCAAATAGCCCGTAACGGCATTGGCATTGGGTATCCATTCAGCCCCCAGAGTCCATTTATGACTGTTCCCCAAAGCACCAACTGGGGATTTGCCTTTGTATTTTGACCAATCTTGTATTTTATAATCCAACCCTACCGTAAAGTTGAAAGGGCGGTCAATAGAAATACCAAATTCGTAGGAAGGCGGAATATAATAACTAAGTGCTTGATTTGGAATGGTATCTGCGCTTATTACGGCATCATTCACTTTGCGTTGCCCTGCCAAGTATTCTTGCACATTCATATTTTTTGCCAAATCACTCACAAAACCCACATTGACAAAAACATTGCCTTTGATTTTTTGGCGCAATGACAGACCTGTTCGGATCGACAAATCCGAAAAATTAAGACGATTAAGCAGTTCGACCACATACAGATTTCTATTATCGACTATCTGTGATTGGGATTCGTAGCGAATAGCGCCAAAATTATAATTAAGTTGAACGCCCACATTGATTTTTTTCAAAATTCGAACGCCATGCGACATATACACTTGAGTTACTCCGCCTGTTCCTTTATAGGTATATTGGACGAAGGAAGGAGAAAGTGATAATTTTTCCTCTGAAATATTTTGATAATTAACGGTGCTGTACGGCACAAGCCCCACTCCCATAGTCCAATCTTTGCGAAGAGGGAAAAGAAAGGAAAGATTTGCCAAATTTCCACCTTGATTATTTTGCGTAGCATTTTGGGTTTCAAGGCGTTTGGCTTCAAAATAATATGCCGCCTCGAAGGTTGTAAGCGTATTATGAGCTATCAAAGCAGGGTTTTTGAGGTTTATGTAGGCTACATTAAAATTGCTTATTCCCAAACCGCCCATGCCCAAATTGTAGATAGAAGCTCGGTCGGCAAGGTCGCCAAGACCTACGCGTGAGTAGGGAGAGTTGCCTGATTGGGCGAAAATAGAAACGGAAAAAAACAATAGAAACAGAAATAATAGGCTTTTTGAGGGCATAAAAAAGAAATATAGATAAAACCATGTGGCAAAGGTAAGAGTTATTTTGAACAAATTTGTTAAATTTCTTTTCATATTCCGCTGAAAATGTTTTAATTTGGAAAATCTTTTGTGCTGTTCAAAAAATCCAGAAATACTTTTTTTTAGAAAAGACAATTTCTTAATTCTTTATAATTTGGAAAACCCAAAATTTATTTTTAATAACAATGAACGAAATGAAACCTTATTTTGAGCATGACGCAGTGGTGCTGGGTTGGCTATTTTTGGCTTTAGGCTTTGTTTTCTACACTTCGCGCAGCGAAAATCCTTTTTGGAAAAATTTTTATAAATACATTCCCTCCTTGCTTTTATGCTATTTTATTCCTGCTTTGTTACATTCACCGCTTAATTTGATTTCGGCTGAAACTTCACAGCTCGACGAAGTGGCTTCGGATTATATGTTGCCTGCCTGTTTGATTTTGTTTTGTGTAAGTATTGATCTGAAAGGCATCTTTAGCTTGGGAGGAAAAGCCTTAATTATGTTTTTGGCAGGAACTTTTGGGGTGATTT
>JAAFHK010000212.1 GCA_013297565.1 Cytophagales bacterium | reverse complement strand
AATATTTTATATCTTGTAAATTATTGATTATCAAATAGATGTATGTCTTTTGAAAAGATTACATCTATACGGGGTTTTATACTGAATAAAAAGTGGTTCTGTATGGCGAACATTCTTGTTCGCCACAAAAACGAACAAGAATGTTCGCCTTACAAATTCATTTTGATTAAATTTACCAAACCATGATTCTACAGCTCAAAACTCATACCGAAACCCTTTCGATTCGCTACCATAACGAACCGCTGATCAGGGCGGAAATCGACCGTTTCAAAGTGGCGCTTTGTCAGCTTTTCGACCGAATAACCGAAGGCGAAAGTGAGGAACATTACAAAAATATTTTGGCGGATTTCCTCAAAACTTCTTTCTATTCGCCTGATTATGAGATAAATACAAAAGACAGACAGGACTTGGCAATCCATACGGGCAGGACTTCGGCTACGCCTGTAGGTGTGATAGTCGAGGTGAAACGCCCTGAAAATATTGGCGAAATGTTTAGCCCCGAAAAACCTAATTCGAAGGCTTTGTATGAACTGATTCATTATTATTTTCAAGAAAGATTGGAAGATAACAAGGAAATTAAACACCTGATAATCACTAATTTATACGATTGGTATTTTTTTGATGCGAACGATTTTGAGAAACTATTTTATGGAAATAAAAAACTGCGTGAAAATTATATTCGTTGGAAACAAGGCGAATTGGCAGGAAAAACTACAGACTGGTTGTACCAAGAAATTTTGAAACCCTTTTGTGAAAAAGAACTCGAAACGCTTGCCTTAAGTCATTGTAAATTAAGGGATTACGAAACTCAAGCCCGCCAAGAAGCAAGCGAAAAAGACATCGAATTGGACTATGTTTTTAAACTTTTTTCGCAGATTCATTTGCTCAAATTGCCTTTTGGGTATGATGCCAACCAACTCAACGAACCTTTTTACTTCGAACTACTGCACGTTTTGGGTTTGATGGAAAAAATGGAAAATGGTATCCTGAAAATTAAGCGAATCGAGAAGTTGAAAGACCGAAACGAGGCTTCGTTTTTGGAAAATACGATCCAACAGATTTTGGTTTCGAAAAAATTGGAAAACGGAAAAAACTATTCCGAATTTGGCGAAAATCTTGAAAATCAATTATTTAGCATTGCTCTCGAACTCTGCATTACTTGGCTGAACCGCATTTTGTTTCTCAAACTTTTGGAAGGACAACTCCTGCGGTATCACTCCAAAAATCCGCAATACGCTTTTTTGCATATCGACCGAATCCAAGATTTTGACGAATTGGACGAACTTTTTTTCGAAATTTTCAACAAACCGATCCCTGAACGCAAAGCCTCTGTAGTCCAAAAATACGGAAACTTGCCCTATCTCAATTCTGCCTTGTTCGAGATTACAGATTTGGAAAAGGAATTTTTTAGGATCAATTCCTTGAAAAACAGGCTTGTTTTGCCATTTTTTGAACAAACCGCTATCAAAGATCACAAAGGAGTTTCGTTTTCCAAACTCAAAAATGCTCCGCCTCACAAAACTTTGCCTTATTTATTTGCTTTCCTGAACGCCTACGATTTTGGTAGCGAAGCAGGCAAAGGAATCAGGCAAGATTCGAAAACGATCATGAATGCGGCAGTTTTGGGGCTTATTTTCGAAAAAATAAATGGTTACGAAGATGGTTCGTTTTTTACGCCGCAGTTTATTACCGAATATATGTGCCGAGAAACGGTCAGAAAAGCCGTTTTATGCAAGTTTCAGGAAGTAGTACGTGTATACAGGCACAACGGCATAAAAACCTTACAAGGTTCTGAAAACCTTGTAAGGTTTGAAACAGTGGATCAACTCAAAGAATCCTTAAACACCAACGATCCCGCACAAAGAAAATGGGCAAATGAAGTAGTTAATTCGGTCAGAATCTGCGATCCTGCCGTAGGTTCGGGGCATTTTTTGGTTGCCGTACTCAACGAATTGATTTTGCTAAAACACGAATTAGATATTCTTTGCTATCGGGACGGCTACCGAATCAAAGAATATACATTGGTTTTGGATAAAGACGAATTTGAGTTTTTAGATGCGGAAACGAATGTGAAATTTGTGTATAAACCCATTTCGGCTGAATACGCAAAAGGGAAAATGAAAATCCCTGATCGACAACGTTTTCAGGAGGCAATTTTTCACGAAAAACAGACTTTGATCGAAAACTGCTTGTTTGGCGTGGATATTAATGCCAAATCGGTTTCTATTTGCCGTTTGCGGCTTTGGATCGAACTGCTAAAAAATGCTTATTACACGCAAGAATCGCAGTATCGGGAATTGCAAACCTTGCCCAATATCGATATTAATATCAAAGCGGGAAATTCTTTGGTGAGTCGGTTTGGTTTGAATGGAAAAACTCTAAACCCGCAAGGTTTTAAAAACCTTGCGGGTTTGCGACCTGTGATCGAACGCTATAAACTTTTGGTACGAACCTACAAAGAAAGCCGCGATTCGAGGACTAAGGACGATTTGAGGCGACAAATAGCCGAAATGAAGCGAGAATTTGAAAAATTTGCTACACCAACCGATAAAGATTTATTGGAATTGCGCAAAAAAGAAGCGGAACTAACGCAAATAGGGCTTTCGTTTGATGGCAAACTTTCGGATTTGCGAAAAGCCGAGCAGGAAGTACAAGAACTACACACAAAATACAAGGAAAAAGTGCGGACTTTGTACTACAATGCTTTCGAGTGGCGTTTCGAATTTCCTGAAATCTTAGATGAGGAAGGCAATTTTGTGGGTTTTGATGCGATTGTGGGCAATCCGCCGTATATCAGGCAGGAAATGTTTAAAAAACTAAAACCGTATTTGGAACAGCAATACGAAGTTTTTGACGGAACAGCCGATTTGCTGACCTATTTTTTCGAACTCGCACACCGTTTATTGGCAAACGAATCCCATTTTGCTATGGTTGTTTCCAATAAATTTTCTCGTGCCAATTATGGAAAAGAACTAAGGCATTTTCTTTCCGAAAAGACGACTTTGCAACATTATATCGATTTTAGTGGAGTCAAAGTTTTTGACAAGGCAACGGTTGATGTGTCGATTGTTTCCTTTGCCAAAAGAACGCCGCCGCCAGATAACTCCTTGATTTACTGTAACATAGAACCTAAGCGTTTTAAGGAAATGAAAAACCAAACGATTGAATACGTCAATCGGTTTGGTTCGACTGTTCTGCAAAGCGAACTTTCCGAAGGTTCGTGGGCTTTTCAAAGCAAGGAAGTCATGCAGATCAAAAATAAGGTCGAAGCACAAGGCGTACCTTTGAAAGATTGGAATATCGAAATTTTTAGAGGCATTGTAACAGGTTTGAACGAGGCTTTTGTAGTTGATGAAGCCACAAAAAACCAATTAATTGTTGAGGATTCGGGCAGTGCCAAAATTTTGAAACCGCTTTTACGAGGTCGAGATATTCATAAATATTATGCAGATTACCAAAATCTGTACTTGATTGGGACTTTTCCAAGTTTACATATCGATATTGAAAAATATCCCGCCATTAAAAAATATTTATTGGCATTTGGGCAAGAACGTTTGGAACAAAATAGTGCGGTAAATTCAAGAAAAAAAACAGGAAATCAGTGGTTCGAAACGCAAGATCAGATTGCCTATTGGAAAAATTTTGAAAAACCGAAAATTATTTACCCTAATATGACAAGTTTTTTGCCTTTTATGTACGATGAAAGCGGTTTTTACACTAATGATAAATCTTTCATGATCACAGGCGAAAGTTTGAAATATTTGGTGGCGATATTTAATGCTAAACTTTTCAAATATTGCTTTTCCAATAACTTTCCGATGCTTGGACTCGAAGGTCGAGAATTGCGTAAAGTATTTTTTGAGCAAATTCCCATTAAAAAGATTTCCGAAACGGATCAAAAACCTTTTATCAAATTGGTTAATCAGATTTTGAAAGCCAAAAAAGAGAGCAAAGAAACCGCCGAACTCGAAGCCCAAATAGACGAATTGGTTTTTGACTTGTACGGACTGACGGCAGAGGAAAGGCAGGAAATAAACTGAAACTAAATTGGTTCGTTTATGTGGCGAACAAGAATGTTCGCCACATAAACGAACCAATTTGATTGAGTATAAACTCGAAATAAGTTTTTTCAAGAAAAATGAAAAGTTTTGACTAAAAAAAAGAACTTTGCCAACGGAAATTATCAAAACCTATTTGGGTTCGAAAAATAAATATACAAAAATGGAACAAACGCCTACTCTCGAAACTGCCCGCAAATTGGGTTTATTGCCCGAAGAATTTGACCAAATCAAAGAAATTTTGGGACGAAACCCGAATTTTACCGAACTTTCGATCTTTTCGGTCATGTGGTCAGAACACTGCTCCTACAAAAACTCTATTGTTTGGCTCAAAAAACTGCCCAAAGATTCGCCCCGAATGCTTGCCAAAGCGGGAGAGGAAAATGCGGGTTTGGTCGATATTGGTGATGGTTTGGCTTGTTGTTTCAAGATCGAATCGCACAATCACCCTTCTGCCCTCGAACCTTATCAGGGGGCGGCTACGGGCGTAGGGGGCATCAATCGTGATATTTTTACTATGGGCGCGCGTCCTATTGCCCAGCTCAATTCTTTGCGTTTTGGGAATTTGGAAACGGCTCGAACCAAATTTTTGGTGAAAGGCGTAGTCAAAGGAATAGGGGATTATGGCAATGCTTTTGGCGTACCGACCGTAGGCGGTGAGGTCTATTTTGACGATTGCTACGAAATTAATCCGCTTGTCAATGCGTTTTCAGCGGGTATTTTGGATACCAAAAACCCACCTGCGCGGGCAACTTCCTACGGTGTAGGCAATCCTGTTTTCATTGTAGGTTCGGCAACAGGCAAGGACGGAATCCATGGGGCAACTTTTGCGTCTGAAGATATTTCCGACAAATCCACTGCCAAACTGCCTGCTGTGCAGGTGGGTGATCCTTTTCAGGAAAAACTGCTTTTGGAAGCGACTCTCGAAATAATCCAAACGGGGTACGTCATTGGCATTCAGGACATGGGGGCGGCGGGCATTATCTGCTCGACTTCGGAAATGAGCGCCAAAGGCAAACATGGTATGAGGATCAACCTCGACCTTGTGCCTATGCGACAGCCCAATATGAAACCCTTTGAAATTTTGCTTTCCGAATCCCAAGAACGAATGTTGGTGGTGATCCAAAAAGGCAAAGAAACGGAAATTCAACGCATTTTCGACAAATGGGATTTGCATTGTGCGCAGATTGGCGAAGTTACCAATACCGAACGTTTGCATTTTTATATGGGTGGCGAACTGGTAGCCGATGTTCCTGCCGAACCTTTGGTTTTGGGCGGAGGCGCGCCTGTTTATTATAGAGAATATTCCGAACCTGCTTATTTTAAGGAGTTCCAAAAATTTGATATTCAGACAGTTAGCGATATTTCGGAAGCTGAAATTTCGGAAGTTGCCAAATTTTTGATCGCACACCCCAATATTTGTTCGAGAGCATGGATTTACGAACAGTACGATTCGATGGTCGGAACGGCAAATACTTCTACGAATCAGCCTTCAGATGCGGCAATCGTAAATGTGAAAGGTACAAATAAAAACATTGTTATCACGGTAGATTGCAATGGACGCTACGTAAAATCTAATCCCGAAGAAGGCTGTGCGATTGCGGTGGCAGAAGCGGCTCGAAACGTAGTGTGTTCGGGTGGAGAACCTGTGGCAATTACCAATAATTTGAATTTTGGAAATCCGTATTTGCCCGAAGTTTATTGGCAATTTGTAGGGGCAATTATGGGTATGAAAAAGGCTTGCGAAAAATTTGGAACGCCTGTAACAGGCGGGAATGTGAGTTTTTATAATCAAAGTACGCCAAAAAATTCGTCAGGTGGAGTCGAAAATGCCGTTTTTCCTACGCCTACGATTGGAATGCTGGGGCTTTTGGAAGGAGTCGAAAACAAAATGACTTTGGATTTCAAAGAAAACGGCGATTTGATTTATTTGGTCGGACGATCCGAAAACTGCATCAATAGTTCAGAGTATTTGTATTCGTACCGCAAAATAAAAGGTTCGCCTTCGCCCAAGTTCGATTTGGACTATGAATACCAAGTGCAAGAGGCTGTAAAACAGCTCATTAGCCAAAAACTAATTCATTCGGCGCACGACTGTTCGGACGGAGGTTTGTTGATAGCTTTGATCGAGTCCGCCATGCCAAGAGGTTTTGGTTTTAGTATCAATACCGATCAGGATTTCCGCAAAGATGCCTTTTTGTTTGGCGAAGCCCAAAGCCGAATTGTGGTTTCGATTTCTCCTGCCCACCAAATCAAATTTGAAGGTTTATTGGAAGATTTGGATATGGATTTTTCGTTTTTGGGGACAGTAAATAAAGGGGGTATTTTGGAAGTGGATAGGCGTGAAATTATGCTCATGTCGGTAGCTAAAAGTCTGTTTTTCAGCACCTTGCCAAATTATTTGGCGTAATTTTTTTACAAATAATTTTGTTATACTCAATCAAATGTGGTTCTGTAGGGCGAACATTCTTGTTCGCCACAAAAACGAACAAGAATGTTCGTTTTACGACCAACGACCAATTTAGTTTCAGTATAGTGGCATGATTTAATTCGTGCCACTAATAAATAAGTACCAAATGAAAATTAACAAGGTTTATTTTTAACAGCCACCCAAGCCCGCCCCTATTGGGCGGGCTTTTCGCCAATTTTCCCTTCCCAGTAGGGGTAGCTTTCGAAATAAAAATACCCTCGTTTAATTAAGCAGAGGTACTTATGTATAATAAAAACCTCTATTTTGATCTGGGACTTGATTTTAACTTAAGCGAAAATGCAAGGAAAAAATATAAATATCTATTTACTTTCTCGAAAAAACACCGCAAAAAGCCCCAAAACCAAAGCCGATCCTGCCGCCGCCGCTAACCAGATAGGTTGCCAATCGTGCATACTATCCGCATTTACGTAATTTCCGCCTACCAATCCTGCAATATACGCCCCCAAAAACATACCTACACCGTAGGTTGCCGAAGCCATGAATGCCTGCGCCGAACTGCGCAAATGCGCAGGTGCTTTTTTGTCCAAATAGATTTGGGCAGAAACAAATAAAAAGTCATAACAAACGCCATGCAAGGCTATTCCGCCATAAATCATAAACAAATTGCTTTCCATGTCCGCAAAAGCAAATAGCACATAGCGCAAAACCCAAGCCGCCATACCAATCAAGATCATGGGTTTCAAACCCAAGCGCACCAAAAAAAACGGCAGTGCCAACATAAAGCCAATTTCGGACATTTGCCCCAAAGTTTACGTAGCAACGGCTTCTTTCATGCCCAATTCGTTCAAAAACAGCCCCGCAAATTGGAAATAAAAGGTAATGGGGATATAAATCAGGAAAA
>JAAFHK010000211.1:2885-7404 GCA_013297565.1 Cytophagales bacterium | reverse complement strand
CAAAAGGCAAAAGGGTAGGGCTAATTACACAAAATAATCATCATCAAATAATTTGCCTTTATCCAATTCATAGGGATCGATTCGGCTCGAAGTACCCATTTCGTTTTCCGCCTCTTGTATGGCTTTTCGTATTGGCTTCGAAAAGGTTTGGTAGGAGGGAACTAAACAGGTGTATGCCAAAAGAGAGGGCAAAGACTACAGAAATTATCTGAAGCCCAAAAGAAGCGTAAAAAACAAAATCAAAAGTACCTTTATACTTTATTGCGTAGGGTGAATCGTCAAACCTTTTTTTGTAGGTTTCTAAGATATTGCCAAGCCCAAAGCCCTAAAAAAAGAACCTGATTTGTTAGTGATTTTTTCTGAAGGAGAAATAATATTGATCTCGACTTCTTTGTTTTTTGGATTAAATAACATAATTTTGTAAGATTTGAATTAACGGTTTGGCTTTTTCTTGTAAGGAGTGCCGAACCGTTTTTTAGAAAGTATGATTGTTAATAAAATTGGCAAGGTTTCACCTTTGATAAGAAATTTTCGTCCAAAACAAAAGGACTTTAATTTACCCTCTTTCACATAGCGCCTAATCGAATCCACGTGCAAACGTAAGACTTCGGCAACCTCTTTAACCGTGTAGGTTTTTGATAAATCAACCATACATAAGTAATGTTTTTTTGTAAAACAATAATTTATATTACATAGGTAAAGATAGGTATAAACAAGCGTGTATGCTAATTTGAGTGTGGTATTAGGGTGTTCTTATTGTGCCTAACTAATTAAAAATCAATTAGTTAATTTTTTGTTTTTCAAAAAAAAAATATCTTTTCTTTACCAAACCTATAAGGTTTTCGAAACCTCATGGGTTTGGACATAGTTGTAGAAAATCTATCATATTTCGAATATTTCATGACACTTTTAAAAGGAAAAAATGCACTTATTACAGGTGCTTCGCGCGGGATCGGTCGAGCCATTGCCTTACGGTTTGCCCAAGAAGGCGCAAATGTAGGTTTTACCTATCTGTCGAGTGCGGCGCAGGCGGAGGCTTTGCAGACCGAACTTGAGAGCTATGGCGTAAAAGTAAAAGCCTACCAATCGGACGCTTCTGATCACGCCGCCGCCGAAGAATTGATCAAAAATTTTACTACAGATTTTGGAAGTATTGATGCTGTAGTGAATAATGCGGGCATTACGCAGGACGGTTTGCTGATCAGAATGTCGGAGGAGCAATGGGACAAAGTATTGAATACGAACCTCAAATCGGTTTTTAATCTTACTAAAGCCGCCACCAAAATTATGATGAAGCAAAAAAGTGGTTCAGTAATCAATATGACTTCGGTTGTGGGCGTAAAAGGCAATGCAGGACAGGCAAATTATGCGGCTTCGAAAGCGGGAATTATTGGCTTTAGCAAATCCGTTGCGCTCGAATTAGGCTCTCGAAATGTGCGTTGCAATGCCATAGCGCCTGGTTTTATCGAAACCGAAATGACCGAAAAACTCGATCCCAAAACCGTAGAAACTTGGAAAGAAGGAATCCCTATGAAAAGGGGCGGTTCGGCAAAAGAAGTGGCAGATTGTGTGGTATTTTTGGCTTCAGATATGTCGACTTATATGACTGGGCAAGTTCTGCACGTAAATGGCGGTATGTACACGTAGGCTGGGCGAATGATACTAAAAACTATAACCTTGTAAGGTTTTTAAGACCTTACAAGGTTAAAAATCAATGCTTTATACTAATAAAATGTATAATTTATTAGTAATACACCACTTCAATTTTTTTGCCCGCCTTTTCCATTTTTTCCTTAAAACTGTTGATCACGCCCTTTGACAGACTCGTGTTGTAGCATTTCACAATTTTGAGGTTTTTCATGTCTTCCAAAGGTTTCAAAGCCCCAAAAGATAGGAAACCGCCGACTTTTGTATTAAAAAATTCGACCTGTTCCATTTTGTTTTTGTTTTCCAAACCTTCCAAAGACTTGATTTGCGTGCCTGCACATTTGATCACTTCCAAATTCACCAAATTTTTCAGTTCTTTCAGTTCTGTTACAGGTGTATTTTCGAACTCCAAATATTTCAAGTTCGTAATATTGGCAATGGGCGAAAGATTATTGATACGGTTACGGGAAAAAACCAATTTTTCAAGCGTTTTGATCGAGGCAATTTCGTCCAAAGTAATCAGTTTGGTATCAATGAAAGTCAATTCTTTGAGTTTCAAAAGGAAAGTAAGTGGCGAAAGTTTGTCGATAGGGCTTCCTTCAGGAATTTTTATACTTTCCAAATACGCAATTTTGTGCAACTGTTCGGGTGTTGGCGTTGGATCGGTTTTTACATAATTGTTAAAAATAGCTTTCCATTCAGGCGAAAGAAAACGCCACCAAGTTCCGTAGGCTTCAGTTTGGAAGACAATCAGGTGTTCAGGAAATTTCAAAACAAACTCCTGTACCTTTTCGCGCGATAGTTTTGTTCCTTCGAAATAAGCCGTTTTCAGAGCCGTCATTTTTTCAAGTGGTTTAATATCAACTACTTGCGTTTTCGAGGCATTCAAAGTTTGCAAATTGTTCAGACCACTAATCGGTTCAAGCGTAGCCACCGAAGTTCCGCTAATATTGAGCATTTCGAGTTCTTCTGCGCCTTTCAAAGGTGAAAGATCGCTAATTCCGCAGCCTGAAACATCAAGTTTTTTCAATTTGCTCATCATCACCAGCGGCTGAAGCGTAGTGATCAGTTTGTTGTTAGTCAAATTGAGTTCTGTCAAGACCGAAATCTGGCTTAGTTGCTCTTTCGTGGGCGTTCCTGTCGCATTAATGGCTTTGAGTAAAACGGCTTTCCATTCGCTATCAACCTGTTTCCACCACGTATTCAGGGCTTCCGAATTATAAATGACCAAGCAATTAGGCAATTTTGCCATGAGCTGATCGGCATCAGCTTTCTTGACTTTGGTATTATCGCAAAGGATTTGGCGCAAAGTCGACACTTTTTCGAGGGCTTGCAAATTGCCAATTTGGGTACTATTTGCCCACAAATATTCCAATTTTTTCAAATTGCCTACGGCTTGCAAATCGCTAATTACGTTGCTTTCGATAACCAATTTTTGCAGATTCGCCAAAGCCTCAAGCCCCTTCAAATCCGTAATTTTGGTAGCCCCAATGTCCAACAATTCCAATTTTTTCAATTCTAATATTTTTCCCAAACTACTCAAAACCGTTCCGCCTACGCGCAATTCTTTTAGTTCTGAAAGTTCGGCAAGTGGTTCAATGTCAGTTACTTGTGTGTTCGAAATATCCAAACGTTCCAAAAGGACAAAATTACGCAAGGCTTCCAAATCCTTGATTTTGGTTTTCGAAACATTTACTTCTTGCAAACTTGAGGAGTATTTCAAGGGCGAAAAATCCGACACTTCGGTTTGTTCGCAATTCAAATACTGTAATTTGTTTTGGTTTCTCAAAGGCGCAAGACTGTTAATTTTGGTTTTCGAAATATTGAGTTTTTTCAAACCTGTAATTTTCAAAAGCGGTTCTAAGGACGTAATGGTGGTATTATTTGCCAAATCAATCTCCTCACGTGCCATAACCTGTTTGATCTGTTCAAAAGAAATGCTATCGGCAATTTTCAGATCGGCACTCAAGTACTGTTTCCAAACATTGTCCAAACCTGACCACCAAGCCTTAATCTCCTCATTTTCATTGAGTTTGGTGGTATAAATACTCACGATCTTGAGTTCGCGCTTCGATTCGTAAAGGTTCATTTCGATAAATCGAGGTTTGTTCGAATTGATTTTTTTGCCATCAAGCGTTTCACCCGTCAAGTTCCGATTGACCGTAACCTTAAAATAAATGCGATTTTCGGAATTGGTAAAATTTTCAACTTTTTCGACATTGTACTCGAATTTGACATATTTAAAAAAGAAATCGATGTCTTTCAAATACGCCTGCACGTCTTTGTTCGTAACCGTTTGGCGGCTTTCGTCCAAATCGTCCTCGATCTGTACCTTCGAATTATCAAAAAATTTCAGGTAGCTTTCCTGAATAATCGTTTCTTTTTCACGTGGAGTTAGTTCCTCATCACCCAGCGAATTGAACGAATATTGCACAAAACTCACCATGCGTTTCGCCTGTTCTCTGTATTCTTCGAGTTCTTTGGGCGTAACCGAACCGTAAATTGCCGTATCTGCCTTGGCGGTCGTATTGGGCTTTGTTACTGGTTTGGTGTTCGTATTGGGCTTGGTGGTATTGGCAGGTTTGGTATTATTGGGCTTGGTAGTAGGTTTTTTTTGGGCAAAAACCTCCGTAAATCCAAAACATAAAAGCGTGAAAATCAATACATTAGAAATCCTGAATAATTTTTTCATAGGTATTTAAAAAGGAAAATGTTTGTTTTACTAACGCAAACTTACCAAAAAACGCATAGTATTTAGCTTTTTAGTCCGAATTGCTTTTTTCTTCTACCTAATAATCTTAAGCCAAGGAAACTGCCTCTTTTCGAAAGGAAAAAAGATTGCTAATTTACGCAAATACAGGAATTTCTGTGG
>JAAFHK010000211.1:0-2875 GCA_013297565.1 Cytophagales bacterium | reverse complement strand
TTCGAATAAAATAAACAATAACAACGCAGATTCAAACTTGAATCTACGATTTATAATTTCTACACACTGAAGCACGTAGCTTAATATGGTCTAAATAATAGTCTTCTTTTGGCAATTCTTTCAAACAATAAAGACTTTGTAATTATCCCGTTGAAGTATTTTTAACCTATTGAGAGGATTTGTATAATAGTCAGTTTTGGTATCATCAAATAATTCCTCTTTATTGTCAAGGTCTTTAGCAATACATTCTTGTACAAATTTAATTTGTGATGGTAATTTAACCTTGTAAATATTTACTTGTCCTGGTTTTACAGGAGTTTTTTCAATAATAGAGTTATTTTAAATTGGAAATCAATTAGTTACGTTTTCTGAAATTAACTAAAGAGGCGGCAATACCTACTAATTGCTCTAATAAATCTTTTTTTCTTATGCGTAATGTTTGTTGCAAAATTCTACACTTTTTTAACTCACCAATGCTGTTCAAGGGATTCGTCAAGTATATTTCTGATGTATGGTTTCATTTTATTTTTTTAGCCTGCTCACTAACGGAAAAGGCTTGGCGAAGCAACCAACACAAAAGCCCAATTTAGTACGTTGCCCCAATACATATTCAAAAAGAGGTTTGTAGTTTCCACTAATTTTTTTTTGCCAATTTAGCCATTGCTCTTACTGGAAATGTCCCAACACCTTTGAACTTTGGTGGAATAGCACTAAAAGTAAAACCATCTTTCGGTAATAAATAAAGGTTGCAAAGATGCTCGACAATTAATATTTCTGCACCTAAAAGTGTCGTATGCACAGGTCTTGTTTTGCCCGATGTATTGTCAATATTATGAGAGTCAATACCAACTAATTTTACATTACAATCTCTTAAATATTCAGCAGCATCTTTTGTCAAAAAGGGGTGGTTTTCATAATACGTTTCTGTGTTCCAATGAGTGTCCCAACCTGAATGAATTAAAACAGCTTTATTTCTAATTTCGTGATATTTTAGGTGTTTTTCTGTAATTTCTAATGTTTCTGAAAATGGAACACTAATCACTATAGCGTCAAGGTCTGTCAAACATTCCAGTCCTACTTCGGAAAGGTCTTTGCCATTTTCAAACCTATGAAATGGACAATCAATGTAAGTTCCAGTATTTGTTACCATTTCAATTTTACCAATTTGAAATTCAGTCCCTTCTGCGTAAAATTGCTTTGAGTTTTCTCTGCTCAAATAGTCGCAAACAATAGGTGCTGGCAACCCTTTGTATGTTACAAGTCCGTGTTCTATAGTATGGCTTAAATCAATCAATAAGTCATTTCCTGTTTTTTTGTTGATTGGTTTTCTTTTGTGAGGTTCAGTCAAAATTTCTTTGTTCACAATTTTGGCTTGTCCTACCATAAGAAGCCTTAAATCTTCTACTATATAATCTGCAAGTTCTTTGTCAGAAATATTGTCGCCCGAAATATCAAGTCGAAAATCTTCGCCTTTTATACTACCTCCATTGGTAAAATAAATTTCAAAGTCAAATTTCACTCTTTTGTCCATATATCTTGTCTTTTTTTGGTTGGTGTCGCTTTTACGATGACCACTAACGAGAAAAGGCTTGGCGAAGAAACCCAGCACAAAAGCCCAATTATATTCTAAAGTTCAATAAAGCACTTTTGCCCCGCTTGCGCCAAGCCCATGTTAGCGGTTCGTTGTTTTATCTGTCAAATTATCCTTTCGTTCTTTTTTGTTTGATTTACTGCATAGTCAAAGCCACTAAAATTTTCCACAATTCCATAAGTCGGAAACTCCAAAGATGCTGATGCTTTGTCGCCATAGAAGAAGTTGAAAATTATATGGTAATTATCTGAACTATTGTGTTCCTTGTAAAATTTTTCTAACAAATTAAAGTCTGTTTTTTCAAAATTACCTGTATTTTTTGTATGATTGGCAACAAATATCTCTTGTTCTAAATGTTCTTTTAATGTCTTTGGTTTTGGTAAAATCATCCAATGGATTGTCCTAAAAATGTATTCTAATGTTCTTTCTCTAATTGTGTATTCTGTAAAATCTTCACTTGTCCAAAAAATTGGAATACAGAAATTTCTATTAAAAAGTCCACTAATTTTAAATTTACTGTCATAGTCACTCGTAAAATGATTTGTCCAACCACCTTTTAAGTCGTCTGAAAGATTTAATGCTACTTTAAATTTTCTATTTAAATTCTTTGGAAAACTACGGTTATTCAAATCGTTTAATGTTTCTTCAATAATTTGCTCTGCACCTAAATTTTTTAATTCTTTGAGCCTGTCAATTAGATGTTCTTTTGCCATTGGATTGAAACCACTAATTGGAATTGATAAATCTCCTTTTATGTCACCTTGTAGAATTTTTAAATACTCTTGAAATCTCTCAAAAGTTCTTGGTTTCTCATAAAGGTCAATCATTATATCAATTGTTGGCAAAGGTTCAAACTTCATAGTTTTGGTTTATTAAGTTTTAGAGGTGTTGCTACACAATAACCGCTAACGGAAAAGCATTGGCGCAGGTGGGGCAACCCAGCACAAAAGCCCAATTATATTCAAAAGTTCAATAAAGCACTTTTGCCCCACTTGTGCCAAGCCAATGTTCAATGCCGTAAAATTAAGAAAAATTCATAACTTGCCCAAAAAACCACCTTAAATTTATGGCAACTATAGTAAGTCAAGTAATGTATGATTTTTCTATTTTTTTTCAAAAATAAACTCCCAAGCCCAGCGATATTTTGTGGATAAAGACCAATTGACATGACATTTTTTTATAATCATTTGAAAATCAAGGAATTATATAGGCTTTTTGTAAGGATTTTTTTAAGTCGAGTAAAAATAGATTCACGTAATAAACCAATTCCATCTCTAAACCAAG
>JAAFHK010000210.1 GCA_013297565.1 Cytophagales bacterium | reverse complement strand
CGATTTTTCAAAAATTTCACTAAGTTTGCTTTCGAGGATTTCGATCTTCATACCAAGTCTGTTTGTGTTTGTGGAAAAACAAAGATAAGACTTGGTATTTTTTTCAACGAAAATGTCATGTAGAATGCAGAATAGTATATACTCAATCAAAAATGCTTTTGTACGGCGAACATTCTTGTTCGCCCAGAAACGAACAAGAACTTCGTTTTACGACCAAAACCAATTTAGTTTCAGTATAAATATACGCCCCACCCTCGACACTTCCAAATTTATATACAAAAAAATGTTAAATAATAAAAATATATTCTAAAAAACACACTTTACTTACAATAATTCCTTTCTTTTTTCGAATTTGAGATATTTTTTTATTTCATAAGCAACCTTGTAGAGTTTTCGAACATCTTTATTAAAATTTTTTTTCAAAAAACACCCATACAAAGATGAAATTAGCCATTTGTTTTTTTAGTTTGATGCTCATAGCACAGTTTGCGTTTGGACAAAGCCTTAGCGAAGGAAAAAAACTGTTCGAACAGAAAAAAATGACCGAAGCCAAAAAAATACTTGGGGCAGTAGATGATGACCATGCCGACTACGCCGAAGCACAGTTTTATTTGGGAAAAATCAATTTTGAAGCCCAAAAATACAACGAAGCGGCAGATAATTTTGAGGAAGCCATTGATACAAACGAAAAAAATGCCGAATATCACTATTGGTATGGGGCGGCTTGCGGACAGGAGGCTGTTTCTGCAAATCCTTTGCGGCAGGGCATTCTGGCGAACCGTATCAAAAATGCTTTCGAAAAATGCGTAGAACTAAACCCAAAACACCTGGATGCCCTGTCGGGCTTGGTACAGTATTATTTGCGTGCGCCCTCAATGATGGGCGGAAGTACCGACAAAGCCTTAGAAATGGCTAAAAAAATAAAAGCGGTGGATAAAATTGAGGGGCATTTTGCGATGATGGGTGTGTATATGGTACAGAAGAAAAATGCCGAAGGCGAAAAAGAAATGAATGAGGTACTCAAGACCGAATCGAACAAAATTGAAATGCTGATCCGAATCAGCAATGGTTTTTACACAAAAACCGAACAATACCCAAAAGCCTTCGAAATGTTCGAAACATACCTCAAAAAGAACCCCAATAATATGATGGCGCAGTACCAAATTGGAAAATTAGCCGCTATTTCGGGGCAACAGTTGGACAGAGGAGAAACTTGTTTGAAAAATTATTTGACTTACAAACCTACTGACAAAGAACCAAGTTTGGGTGGGGCGCACTGGCGTTTGGGCATGATTATGGAAAAAAGAGGCAACAAAGCCGAAGCCAAAAAGAATTATGAAACGGCTGTCAAACTCGACCCAACGCTAAAAGAGGCAAAAGAAGCCTTAAAACGGGTTTCGTAGAAAAAAAATCTTTGAAATAAAAAAGATAGGATTTTTTTGTAGATTTGGAAAGGAAACTTACAAAATCTTTTGACATATCATGAGAAAGTCCTTTTTTTTTAGCCTTTTTTTTCTTTTTTCTCAAATTATTCTTGCTCAAAAAACCGATTCTGAAGCGGGAATTTATGAATTATTTGATGTTTCTTTGGAGGAAATCCTCAATATTGGGATTGTTACGGCTTCCAAAAAGAAGCAAAATGCCTCAGACGCACCTGCTTCGGCGTACATAGTTACGAAAGAGCAAATCCAACAGCGCGGTTATACCAACCTCCTCGAACTGCTCGAAGATGTGCCTGAAATAGAAATCCAACGCAATTCTGTAGCTGATTACAAAAATTTGGCAAGCATCAGAGGCATTGCAGGCAACGAAAAATTTATTATTCTGCTCAATGGCGTTCGAATCACCCCTGCTACAGGCGACAAATATATTTTAAGTACCAATTTTTCTTTGATAAGTGTTATTAGGGTTGAGGTTATTTTGGGACCTGCTTCAGCTCTCTATGGCGTTGATGCTTTCAGCGGAATCATCAATTTGATTACAGAAAGCCAAGAAAATCCCAAACCTGCTTTGGTGCAGGCTGCTGTTTCAGGCGGTAATTTTGGGACTATCGACAGCCAAGTAGCCCTAAGTTTGAAAGCCGACAAGCTCAAGGTTTCCTTAGCAGGTAGTTTTTACCAAACCCAAGAACCCAATTTGGCAAAATACTATCCAAACGATTTGGCATGGTTCAATTCACAATTTTTGGCACAGGGAAAAGTGATCGAATCTCCTCAATATCAACGAATTATCGATTTCGTAGATTTTAATACAAAGGATTCGATCCCTCGAAACTGGGAAACACCCAGCCGTTCGCTGTACATTCAGGGGGATATTACTTACGGTGATTTTTCGATTTTTTTCATGCGGCACACCGAACGTCACAGTTCTTCGACAGGCTTGAGTCCCGAATTTGCGATCCGTATGCCCTCTGTTTTTGTGTCCCAAAACCTCAATACTTTGGCTTTGCAACACCGTTACACTTCTTTTAATAAAAAATGGACTTTGCAAAGTACCGTTTCGTACAATTTTTCCGAACTCTCACCCGAAAGCAATTACATGAGTGCGGTTACTTTTTGGAACAAAGCCTACCGCTACGAATTTGGGAAAAGTGTGAAATTGGAAGAACAATTTACCTATGATTTTTCTAAAAAAACTTCCCTAATCGTAGGTGGAACTGCCGAACACCTAAACGCTTTGCCACGCACTACTTTTTTCCAAAACCCTTTCGACCGCAGTATTCCTGCTACTTTCCAAAAATTGAATTATTTGGGGCGTGATTCCCAGAATGAAACCCTCGAACTTTTGAGTTTGGATTCCTTAGAACCCAAATTTTTTTATCTCCAATACGAAAACTACGGAATTTATAGCCAACTGCAAACCGCTTTTGGCAAAAATATACAAATGACGGCGGGAATGCGTTACGATTATAATACGCGCTACGGCGGCGCTTTTAATCCTCGTATCGGTTTGGTTTTCAGTCCTTTATCTACTTTGCGCATCAAATTTATGTATGGCGAATCCTTCCTTTCGCCTTCACCCAACAAGGCTTTCGAACATTACGGATCGTTTATTATTGTGGAGAAAAAACTTGAATCTGATTTTTTCCGTTTTCCCGAACCCAATCTTCAGCCCGAAAAACTGCGTTCGCTTGAAAGTAGTATTAGTTTTTTCCCTACCCCGAATGTGAATATTGCCCTGAACGGTTTTTATACCGAAGTCAATAATTTGATCGAAAATATAATAAGTAATGAAAGTAAAATTTTTCCTCTTTTTAACATCACAACTATTCGGATTGCAAGCATCGAACGTCCTGTAAATCGGGGCAAATCAAGAGTTTATGGTGGAACTTTCAAACTGAATTGGCGAAAAAAATGGGGAACACACCTTAGCTCGAATCCCTATCTTGCTTATACTTTTACGGACGGAACAGTTAGCGACAGCCGTTTGCTTTTTACTGCCAAACACACCCTAAAAGGTGGAATAGACCTTAATTATAAGCGTTTGAGTGCTTCGCTGCGAGGCTGGTACAGGTCGGAATCGTATTCGCAACTGCTCGATGGGCGCGAAGGCGGCAATATTGCCAATTTGCCTTTTTGGACTTTGAATTTTTTTGCCCAATACCAAATTCGTATGAGAAAAAAAACGAAACAGCCTGATTTAGTGGTATTTACCAAATTCAATAACCTTACCAATAACCGTTTTTATCACGTTTTTGCAGGCAACGCCGAAGGCTTGGGACGAACACCCCAAGACCCACTGCGTTTCGCTTTGGGATTTCGGTATAATTGGGAGTAAAAAAAACTTGCCATTTGTTGGCAAGTTTTTTTTACCTAAGCCAATCTTGTTAAAACCGAATTCCCACACCCAGCAAAAAGTTCGTCCCTGCTTGAGGATAATAATAATTTTGTCGGACGGTTTCCTGCCCCGCTATGTACCCAAAAGTATAACCATTAGGTTCGTATTGGGTATTTAACAGGTTGTTAATCAATAAGTTAAATGTTAGGTTTTCAAACCATGCTTCTTTGGATTTGCCAACCAAACTGTACGTAATTCGCAGGTCTTGAGTAGCAAAAGCCTTCAGTTTTCGACTTTCGCTTTGGGTATTGTCAAGGTACTGATCGCTTACGTATTTGCTTAAAAGACTGATTTTGAGGCTTTTAAACCTGTATTCGAGTTCCGATCCTGCCACTATCGAGGGCGAAAAAGCCAAGTCTGTATTTTCATAACTGATCGTTTTTTGTCCGCCATTGTCATAATCATCAAGGTATTCAGTAAATTTTTGGATTTTATTGCGGCTCAAAGCAAGATTGGCATTCCAAGTTAAGTTACTGAAAATCAACCTTGTACCGAGTTCCAAACCTGTTCTGTAGCTGTCTGGAATATTGGTGCGGATATAAGCCCCTACGTCATTGATTTGCCCTGTCAAAACCAGTTGATCCTTGTAATACATCAAATAATAATTGGCAAAAAGGCTTAAATTTCCAAAATTAGCCGTATAACCCAGTTCCACATTTTGCAAATTTTCGGCTTTCGGGCGGCTTGTAGGCGTAGATTCCGTAAAATCTTGGCGGTTCGGTTCTTTGTTACCTACTGCATACGAAGCATAAAAATCGTGCTGATTTTTGCGGTAACGGAAGCCTAATTTTGGGTTAAAAAACAGCAAATCTGCCTTTTGTTGCACATTTTGTAGTTCATTGTTGTAACCCAAAAATTGGTAATTTACGCTTCGAACCTGTAAATCCACGAAAGCAAACGTATTGGGTAAAAATTCATAATTTGCTTTAGCAAAAGTGTTAAAATCAATTTTTCGGGCATCATTGTCATAATAACGGTGTCTGATCTGCCCATTGCTCATATTTTTTGCCCAAATGACCTCGCCAAAATGCTTTCCTTCGTAAATATTCCATGCCCCGCCAAAGTGCAAATCGAGTTTTGCGTTTTTGTAGGTAAGATTATAAACTGCTCCATAAAAATCGTTGTCAAGCCAACGGCGGCGTATCAAATCTGTCGTTTTTAGGGTTTCTGAACCATTTTGTGCGTTTTGCAAACCGTAACTCGAAAAACTTTGATCCGCTTTGTATTGCTCGAAATACCCTCGACCGTAGGTGTAGTGTGCCGCAAGGTTCAAATGCCAGTTTTTTCCAAAATCCTGATCGTAAAACGCCTGATAATGATCTTGTTGGTAATTATCGATTTCGTTTTCGTAAGTCAGTTCGTTGTAGGTGCGGTTTCCTTTTCTCAAAATTTCTTCAGGAATGCCATTCCAAGCCTGATAAGTTCGTTCCTGACCCGAAAACACATTGATTTTCAGTTGCTTACGCTTCCCTTTGTAAATCCCTGAAATGAAAAACGATTTGAGATCAGAAGATGCCCTATCAATAAATCCGTCCGAACTAATTTTGGAAAGTCTGCCCTCGATAGCCACTTTGTTTTTGATCAAACCTGTTCCAAATTTTAGGTTGTGTTTCCAAGTATTGAACGATCCGTAGGTGTTATTAATTTCTGCAAAAGCCTCTGAATCAGGATTTTGCGTTTCGATATTGAGGCTCGCCCCAAACGCACCCGCCCCGTTGGTCGAAGTGCCTACGCCCCTTTGGATTTGGATATTGCTCGCCGAACTCGCCAAATCAGGCATATTTACCCAAAAAACGCCTTGCGACTCCGAATCGTTGATCGGGATTCCATTGATCGTTACATTGGTGCGGGTGGCATCACTACCCCGAATTCGCATAGCCGTATAGCCCACGCCTGCCCCTGCGTCCGAAAAACTAACCAAAGAAGGCGTAAAATTTAGCAAAATCGGCAAGTCTTGAGCCAAATTATTTTTCCCGATCTCGGTTTTGTCCAAAACCGCCATCGTAGTTGGGTAATCTTTTGTCCCCAAAATTTCTACGCCTTTGATGTAGGGATTTTCTTTTAAAATAATTTCCAGACCCTGCGGGTTTTCCAACCCAACAAAGTTTATTTCAGTAGGAAAAAAACCCACAAAAGAACAAACTAAAACTCCTTTTTCAGTAACGTTTTGCAAAGAAAAACTGCCTTTTTCGTCCGTTATTGTGCCAATATTCGTGTTTTTGATCAGCACATTTGCTCCCACCAAAGGACTCCCCTTTTGGTCGGTAATTTTGCCTGAAATGGTGAAATTTTTACTGCCCTTGTGCGTGTCTTCACGCAGAACTGTCGTTTGTGCAGATACAAACAAGGGCGTAAAACAAAATAGTATAGCGAACATTCTTGTTCGCCGATTGGCAAAGCGAACAAGAATGTTCGCTATACAAAAAATAGATAAACCTTTGATTTTCATAAAATTAGAAGATAATTTTGGAAAAAAATGAAAATGAAAGGTAAGAGAGGAAGACAAGAAAAATTCCCTATTCTGCACGCCAAAAAGCGCGAAAATAGGGAATTGCCAAGCGTGAAGATCGTTGTAAAAAATCCCTAAACAGCATGACCTGTTCAGGTTCAACGGGTATCATCTCAGCCCCAAAAAACTATTATTTTTTCTGGGACACCCCTTTTACCAAAAGCGGAGCAAAGGTAGGGAAAATTAAATTAGTTTTCCAAAAAATGATTTTATAAGAAATCATTGCTGTTTTGAGTTCAGAAACTTATTTCAAAATATCCAAACTTACCGCCTGCCCCGACTCGATGCTGAAATATCGGACAATGGTATAAACGCTTCCTTTTGCCTCTTTTGCCCGAAAAACCAATTTATAACGATTGGGCTGTAGCGGAATGGTCATATCTTTATTGATTACGTTGAGGTTACAAGCCCAGTTTTGCCCTTTTTCGTCTATCACATAAATACTTCCGTAACCCTCGAAAAGATTCCGCAAATTGAGCAAACCTGCTTGGGCTATACTCAACACTTTGGTTTGACTTTGTTCGATACTAATATTTTCAAAAGACGTGCGCGGTGTCGTTAGCACCTCAATATCATATTTTCCGACCAAATATTTTTCCGTACTGCCTATTTTTTGATGGTTGATCGTTTCGGCTTTGCCACTTTGCCGAACTATAGCCTGCAAATTATTCCCATATTCCGAAGAAGCCCGCATTTCGACCGTTAGCGCGCCTTGTGGCGTTTTGACCGTAACCAAATTGTGCTTGCCACCCTCGAAAACCAAATTTTCTTTCGCTACAGGCGGTATCGTATTGATAATCAGGTCATAACTCACCAAAGGATCGATCTCGATAGTATCACTTACTCCTTTTTTGTTTTTGTAATGCACAATGTCATAAACCGATTTTTGAGTCATATTATTCAAAAAAGTCATATTTACGTTCGTTTCCGTAGCTTTATTTTGCCCATCGAGCAGGTCGACACTGATAGTAGTTTTGCTGATAGTTTGCCGAATAACCGTTCCCAAGAAATGCTCGAACATTTGTTCGTTTTTGGCATCATACGCCTTGCCAATGCACTCGAA
>JAAFHK010000021.1 GCA_013297565.1 Cytophagales bacterium | reverse complement strand
TAGGTTTGATACTCTTTTGTAACCATATAGAACAAGTTTTTAAGATTTGAGCAAAAGCAACCAAAAAAAAATTTTTGATGTTTTCGTTTTCAATTTCTAAAATTCTACAAAGTAAAATTGCCAAATTTTCTTTTTGAGTAGGTTTATACCAATAATCTATTTTATCGTGAAAAGATAAAATTTCGCAAGTTTTTTCTAAATAAAAGTCTTTTTTACCATTGGTACGGCTTTTCAAATCTGTTTCTAAAGCCAGAAATTCTTGGATTAATTCATTCATGTTTATGGGCGTAGTTTTCACCTTCGCCACTAAATAGGCAATTTCGTTAATATCAGTACCTATCCCAATTCGTTCATTTACAATACTTTCTAAAATAGTTGTGCCACTGCCCATAAAAGGGTCTATAATTATTTCTCCCTTTTGACTATGCTCTACAATAAGCCTACTCACCAACTGTGGAATAAACTTAGCAGGATAAGTGTAATAATTATGTGTAATATAAGAAGTATCTTTTACAGAGCATTCTGTAAAACTCCAAGATTTATTTATGATAGTGCTGTCAAACATTTTATTCATTTTTTTCCAAAATATTGGGCAAATGCAGTTTTTAGGTTCTTAATTATGCTCAATAGCTTTGGTGTAATGTACCATTTGGTCTATAAGTTTATCAACACTTTCTTCGGGCTTGAGTTGGATCATCATTTCAAAAAGCCCTACTTTGTTTTCTCTGAAAAAACCTACTCTACACTTTGCTTTGCAACTTGCCAAAATGGGGTCGAAAACGTCCGTTGGTTCGGTGCAGAGGCAATACAAATAATCAAAATCAGTATTTATGAACTCTGTTACAGGTTCGGACTTGATATTTCCAAAAAAATCAATGTCTTTTTCCGTAAAAAAATCATATTTGAAAGTGTAAGGATTATCGCTTTGGCGGTCAAAAAAGGTCAGAGCCGTATATTTTTTTCCCTCTTGTTTGAGCATTTTGATAAAATGATTGACTGCCTGGTGCATATTGTCATTGTGGGTAATGAATAAAATTCCCACACTTTTGGCTTCTTTGTAGTTGAGGGTTTGGCGAGGCGCACGAAACTTACGCAAAAGTTGGGTGCTTCGCCAATCAAAAAAAAACTTTTTAATGCTATTCATAATCAATCTTTGCCAAATTAACCACATCATTTAATTGCTGAAATTTAGGATAATGTTTTTTCCATTCCCCAATCATTGTTTGGAAAGGCAAGTTAGGAAAATGCCCGTAATCATGCAGATATTCCATGAATTTTCCGCCATTTTGGTCAAATTCTTGGAACACCGAGTCGTTTTTGCCATCAAATTCTAAAGGCTTAACGTTTAGTTTGTCGCATAGTGCCTTGTTAAAAGCGGGCGTGGCTTTTACCCACTTTCCTTCCAAAAAAAGTTCGACATAGCCGTGAAACACCAAAACACTTGTTCCTAAAACCTGTTCAATTTTTTCAGTCCCAATGTGGTTGCGTACATTGGAAAAATGCAAACGGCTGGGTATGCCCATAGCCCTTGCGCAAGCCCCCAAAATAGTCGCTTTATCTATGCAATGTCCCGTTTTTCGGCTAATTTGGAAACTGGCTCTGTAGTGTTCGGGCTTAAAACTTATTTGATACGGATCATAATAAAATTCATCTCGAACCGCATAATACAATTTAATAGCATTTTCGGTTCTTGAAAGTGCAGAATCGGTATATTTACGAACAAATGCCTCAATATTAGGCTGTTCGTAATCCATAGTTTCATTCGGCTCAATATATTTTGCCTCTATATTCATGGTTTCGCTTTGAAAAGTATAGGCTATAAAACGCACAAAAGTAAGATAAAAATTTGATTTTCAGGATTATACTCAAAACAAATTGGTTTTTGTCTGTAGCGCAGGCTTTAGCCTGCGTATGAACAGGCTAAAACCTATTCTACAATAAAAGCAATTTTGATTGAGTATAGTAAGAAAAAAAACAAAATACAAGTAAGGCATTTTTTTTTAACTTTTTTGGGCGAAAAACTATTAATTAAACCATTTTCGAGCTATTTTAAACCTTGTCCTTTTTCTTACGTCTAATCTTAAAAACCCCACTAAACTATGCCTACTTGGAATTTGGCTAATGCGCAACATTTATTAGCCCGTTGTTTGTTCGGTTTTAGCCGAAAAGACGTAGAATTGGCGCTTTCTATGTCCCTGCCCGATTTTGTTGATAAGCATTTGCTTGCCGACAAAGCCCTTCCACCTCCACCCGACACTTGGGTAGAAGAACTGCCCAAGCCTGATAATTTTGTTGTAAATGGACAGCGAACGGTTCTGGCTTCGAATTGGTGGATTGGGTTGATGCTCAACGAAGGCGTTTCGATGCGTGAAAAAATGGTGCTTTTTTGGCACAACCATTTCGTTTCGCAGATCGAAACGGTAACTTTTCCCCAATATATGTATATCCAAAATCAGCTTTTTCGTCAAAATGCTTTTGGAAATATGGTCAAACTGACCAAAGCAGTCAATATTGATCCTGCTATGCTGATCTACCTTGATGGGCGTGATAACCAAAAAAACAAACCAAACGAAAATTATGGGCGAGAGCTTTTGGAACTTTTTACGATTGGCATTGGGAATTATACCCAAAAGGACATAGAAGAAGCCGCCAAAGCCCTAACAGGCTGGCAGGTGAATGGGCTTAAATCCGTTTTTAATAATAATCGTTTTAATACAGAAGAAAAGACTTTTTTTGGAAAAAAAGGCAATTTTAACGGAGAACAAATTGTTGATATTATTTTTGAGCAGGCAGAAACCGCCCGCTTTATTTGCCGAAAACTGTATAAGGAATTTGTTTTTTACAAAACCGATGAAGTTTTCGTAGAAGAAATGGCGAAAATTTTTAGAAATAGTAAATACGAAATAAAACCCGTTTTGGCGTTTCTGTTCAAATCCGATCATTTTTATCAAAGCCAATTTCGAGGCGGAAAAATCAAAACTCCGACTGAATTTTTGGTTGGGACTTTGAAAAATTTTGATTTGAGGCAAAACCTTGATTTTGAGTATCTTTCGCGAGCTTCCCAGACCCTACAGCAATTCCTTTTCAATCCACCCGATGTCAAAGGCTGGCGAGGACAAAGGGACTGGATCAGTTCCACAACCTACCCGACCCGCAACGTCCTGACTGATGCGATCATTACAGGCAAACAGGTCAATGGACGAGCCTTGAGTTTTAGGGTTGATATTTTGCCTTACGCCCGCAGTTTCAAAAGTTCGGAAAAAGCGGCAGAATTTGTCAAAGAAACGAGTCAGTATTTTTGCCTTTTCGAATTGAGTGAAAAACGCAAAAACGATCTCTTAGAAACGCTTTTAAGCGGAACAATCATCACGAACTGGTCGACTCAGGCGGCAATGGCAAATACCCGCTTGGAAGCCTTTTTTAAGGCGCTTTTGCGTCTGCCCGAATATCAACTCTGTTAATTAAAAATAGTAACATAGGCTTTAGTCTGTGTCATAAATACTTGAAAATCAATTAAATGCACAGATAAAATCTATGCTAATAAAATTTTCTCCTTAAAACTATGGATCGTCGAAAGTTTTTAGAAAATATGAGTCTGTTGTCGGGTTCGTTCCTCTTGGCGGGACTCCCTACGAAGGCATGGTCAAGTCCTCTCATGCGGAGTTTGGAAGGGACAGACGACAAAATTTTGGTCATTATTCAGTTGAGTGGCGGCAATGACGGTTTTAATACGGTTGTGCCGATTGAGGATAGCCTTTATTATAACAAACGTCCCAGATTGGCGATTCCGAAGGAAAAAGCGCTAAAAATTAGCTCAAATATAGGTTTGAACCCAAATTTGACAGGTTTCGAGCAACTCTATAAGGAGGGAAAAATGAGTTTGGTACAGGGAGTAGGCTACCAAAATCCCGACCGTTCGCATTTCCGTTCGACCGATATTTGGCTTTCGTCTTCGGATTCCAACGAATTTAAGTCGGACGGCTGGGCGGGAAGTTATTTGTCCATGAAATATCCCAATTTCCCTTTGGAATCGCCAACACACCCTATGGCGGTGCAGTTAGGTTCGTCCGAATCGGCTCTTTTGCACAGCCATGCAGGTTCGATGGGTTTGGTGTTCGAAAGTCCGAATGCTTTTTATCAATTAGTAGCGGGCAGTCAGGCAGATAATGATGCTCCTCCAAGTACGCTGGCGGGTGATGAATTAAAATTTCTAAAACAAATTGCCTCGCAATCTATCCAATATAGAGATGTGGTAAAAACTACAGGCGAAAAAGGTAAAAACTTAGTAACTTACCCCAATAGCCGCTTGGGACAACAACTCTCGATTGTCAGTAAATTGATCAACGGAGGTCTGCAAAGTTCCGTTTATCTGACCATTTTGGGCGGTTTCGATACGCACGCCAACCAAGCCGATGCCCATGGCAGTTTGTTGAAACAATTAGCTGATGCGGTTTTGGCTTTCGAGCAGGACATGGAAAAAATGGGTTATGGAGAAAGAGTTTCGGTCATGACTTTCTCGGAGTTTGGTCGTAGATTGAACGAAAATGGCAGTTTGGGGACAGATCACGGTACTGCCGCCCCCATGTTTGTTTTTGGAAACAGTGTAAGAGGCGGTTTGGTAGGAAAAACGCCAGATTTGAGCAAACTCGATTCGACAGGGGATGTTATTTTCGAAAATGATTATAGACAAATTTATGCTTCCATTCTCCAAGACCATTTGGGCATGAACAGCCGTCAAATTAAAGAAATCTTGGGACAGGAATACAAAATTTTGCCCATTTATCGGTCGAATATTATGGCTTCGAACCCCGATTTGGAGTTTGAACTGAAGCAAAACTTCCCAAATCCATTTAACAGTAGCACCACAATCCAATACGTTTTGAAAAAAAGTAGCCAAGTCAAACTAAGCCTTGTGGATATGACAGGCAGACAGGTCAGCGTATTGGCAGAAGGCACGCAAAGTGATGGCGGTTATGAAGTAGTGTTTAACGGAACGGATTATGCGGCAGGTTTGTACCTTTGTGTGTTGGAAGTGAATGGAAAGCGTAGTTCGAGAAGAATGGTTTTGACGAAATAAGAAAAAGAAAAATTCATAATTTTGACAAGGGGGCAAAGCCCCCTTGTTTTCGAAATCAATCGTGAATATATTCGATAATTTTATACGCATCTTCCAAACCATTTGTAATCGTTTTGACTGAAGTTTGCCGTGATAATAACCCGCCAAGTGCAAACTATCATAAACCCCAACCAAAAGGGCTAATAATTTTTTATCTCTACCTGAAATACGGCTTTTGTATTCCTCTATAGATTTGGGCTTTTTGAATTTTAGTCCTTCTTTTTGTGCCAAATATTCATCAAGGGCAATTAAAACCCCACTATATGCCACGCCAGAAGTGGTACGCACATATTTTTTGTCCTTATAAAGCCCCTTATCTTTCCCTGCTTTTTGCAAGGCTTCTTTGGCGTTTTCTATGTACCGTAGTGAGATTCCTTGTAAGCCGAAATGCTTGTCATAGGTTTGCTTTTTAATTGAATATTTTACGTGAATGTACGGAACTTCCTGAAGAAAGATTTATTCTTTCAGGCTCAAATTATTTTTTTGGGCAAATTATTTGCTAATAAGGAATTAAAATGTTTAATTTTTGGATTATTAGAAAAGCACCTTCCCTCTAACGCTAAACTTATGAAAAGTCTTCGACTCTCGACCAAACAAGTGATCGGTTTTGGCGTAATTCTCGTGATTATGGCATCGGTCAATATTTTTTCGGTCTATAAATTGGCAAATCTAAAAGATGACGTTGATGTTGTTACTACGAAGTGGTTACCAAGTGTGATTGTAGTTGCCGAAATTAACCATAAAGCCGCCGAATATCGGATTTTGGAGATGAGCCACGCCCTTGATGCGGAAAGCAAAAAAATGAAAGAGTACGAAGAAGAAATGACGAATTTGCGCAACTCGATCAAAACCCAACAAGACCGCTACGAACGCCTGATTACGACCAAACAAGAGGAAAAAATTTATAACACTTTCCTACGCAAATGGGAACGCTACCTCGATATTCACAGGGACGCTATCGACCTTTCGGGCAAAGGCGAAAAACAAAAAGCACTTGATATTTTGAATGGAGAATCCCAAAAACTTTTTATCGAATTTAGTAACGATTTGGGTACTTTGGTCAAAATAAACAAGGATTCTTCTCAAGAATCAGCAGAAATGGCGAACCGAACCTATCAAGAAACAAAAAATATTACGATCATTATTTTTGCGATTACTTCGATTCTTTCCGCAATTATTACTTTTTTCCTCATCAATGCCGTTACCAAGCCCCTCAAAAAACTTAGCAAAGCCGCCCAAAGCGTAGCCAAAGGCAACATCGACATCAAACTTGATATTCAAACCGATGACGAAATTGGCAAACTTGCCCAGTCTTTTAATGAAATGACGCTTTCTCTCAAGACTGCCAAACTCGAAAATGAACACGATGATTGGGTAAAAACGGGACAAAATCAACTCAACGAACGTATACGTACCGATCACGAAATCAATACTTTAGCAAAAAATGTGATTACTTTTTTGGCAAAATATCTCGGAGCTCAAGTTGGGGCAATTTATGTGATCAGTGATGACAAAAACGATCTGCACATGGTCGGCAGTTATGCTTTTACGGTCAGAAAAAACTTGACCAATACGATCAAAATAGGCGAAGGTTTGGCGGGGCAGGCGGCTTTGGAAAACGAAATGATAGTTTTGGAAAATGTACCCGAAGACTATATGCGGGTGAGTTCGGCACTTGGCGACTCGATTCCCCGCAATGTGATCGTTTCGCCTTTTCGTTTTGAGGGCGAATTGATTGGGGTTATCGAATTAGGTTCTTTTAAACCCTTTAAAAAAAGAGAGTTGGATTTTTTGAGTGATATTAGCGAACATATTGGCGTAGGTTTTCATTCGGCACAAAGCGGCGACAAGATCAAATATCTCTTGCAACAAACGCAAAAACAAGCCGAAGAATTGCAAAAACAGCAAAAAGCCTTACAAGAATCCAACGAAGACCTCGAAGAACAGGCGGAGGCTTTGCGCAAATCCGAAACCATACTCAAAGCCCAACAAGAAGAATTACAGGCAATTAACGAAGAATTGGAAGAAAAAACACAGTATTTGCAGCAGCAACAAGCAGAAATTTTGGCAAAAAATAAGGCTTTGGAAATCACACGAAAGGATTTGGAACAGAAGGCAAAAGAACTCGAAATTACAAGCCGCTACAAATCCGAATTTTTGGCAAATATGTCGCACGAACTTCGAACGCCGCTGAACAGCCTGTTGATTTTGGCACGAAACCTTTCAGACAATAAAAAAGGCAATTTGAATGAGGATCAGGTGCAATCTGCCCAGATTATTTACCGAAGTGGCAACGACCTTTTGGAACTGATTAACGACATTCTCGATCTTTCGAAAATAGAGGCGGGCAAAATGACTTTGCACTTCGAAACCGTCCGAACCAATAATTTGGCGGAAAATGTCAATACCATGTTCTCGCACATGACGCAGGATAAAGGGCTGTATTTGAAGGTCGAGGTTGATGAAAAACTGCCCGAATTTGTTTATACCGACAAACAACGCCTTGAGCAAGTGATTAAAAATATGATGTCGAATGGCATTAAATTTACCTCGCAAGGCGGCATTACGGTCAAATTTTTCAAACCCAATTTGAATACGGATTTGACACGAAGTGGATTAAATGTTGAAAAAACCATTGGTATTGCGGTTTCGGATACAGGAATCGGGATTCCAAAAGAAAAACAATTATTGATTTTTGAGGCGTTCCAACAGGCAGACGGAAGCACTTCGCGCCAATTTGGAGGAACGGGTCTGGGACTGTCGATCTCGAGGGAAATTTGTAAAATTTTGGGCGGGGAAATCCACATCACCAGCGAAGAAGGCAAGGGAAGCACCTTTACGATTTTTGTGCCGACCAATTCGGACGAAGCGAAACCGCAAGGCACAACTTACTCACAGCCAAAGACTTATGAAACGCAACCCAAACCGACAGCCTCAAGTACGCCTAAAGTCGAACGCCCAAAAGCGGCAGAAAATCCTGTACCTACAGCCCTGAAGGACGACCGCAATAATCTGCAAAAAGGAGAGCAGGTAATTTTGGTGATCGAAGATGATGTAAGTTTTGCCCAAATTCTGATTGGGCAGTGCCACGAAAAGGATTTTAAATGTATTGTAGCCCATGACGGACAAACGGGTTTGCAATTAGCCGAAAAATATATGCCAACGGGCATTATTTTGGACATCAAAATGCCGATTATGAACGGTTGGGAAGTTTTGGAAGAACTAAAACAAAACCCAAATTTGCGACACATTCCTATCCACATGATGTCGGTCGATGAGGTCAAACATGATGCCCTGAAAAAGGGAGCTATCGGCTTCCTTACCAAACCTGTTCGTAATGAGCAACTTGACGAGGCGTTTAATAAATTCGGGGCTATGTTTTCGAAAACTATTAAACAGCTTTTGGTGGTAGAGGACGATCAGAATTTGCGAACTGCGATCAAAGAATTGATAGGGGACGAAGATGTGCAGATTACAGATGCCTCGACAGGCAAACAGACTTTGGAACTTTTGGCAAAACAAAGTTTTGATTGTATTGTCTTGGATTTGGGTTTGCCCGATATGACAGGCTACGAACTGCTTGCCAAAATAGAACAAATGGACAGTATCGAACCACCCCCAATCATTGTTTATACAGGTCGGGATTTGAACAAAGAGGAGGAGGAAAAACTGCAGCATTATGCCGATTCGATCATTATCAAAGGAGCAAAATCCGAAGAAAAACTGCTGGACGAAACCGCCCTTTTCCTGCACCGCGTAGTGGGCAATATGCCACAGGCAAAACAAAAAATGATCAGCAATTTGTACGAAAAAGATAATATGTTCGAAGGAAAACGCATTTTGCTGGTCGATGACGATATGCGAAATGTTTTTGCCCTTTCGCGCATTTTGCAGGAAAAAAACATGGAAATCCTGAAAGCCGAAAACGGGCAAAAAGCCTTGCAAGTGCTTGAAAAAGAGAAGAATATAGATTTGGTTTTGATGGATATTATGATGCCGATTATGGACGGTTACGAAGCCATGAAACAAATCCGTTTGCAGGACAAATTCAAAAAATTGCCTGTGATTGCTCTCACTGCCAAAGCCATGAAGGAAGATAGGGAAAAATGTATTCAGGCGGGAGCCAGTGATTATATGCCCAAACCTGTAGATACCGACCGTTTGCTCTCCATGATGCGGGTTTGGTTGTATAAATAAAAAACGGTCGGAGATTAATTTATCAATTTTCTAACAAATTGCCTAAAACAAAAAGAAATAAGGCAACAAAACTAACTTTTAAGGCTTTAGATTGGCTTATTTTGTATTCCATCAAAGAAATATAAATCATTAAAATGCCTAAAAACAGGGTTATATAGGTAGCAAATATGTTTATTAAATACCAGTCAGTAGTTTTTATATTTTCGTTCAAACTCTCATTTATAAGTATGTTTTTTATTTCATCTTTCAATAAAATAAGTAAAGTTGCTGTTTTAAACACCACACTTAAAACCTGAAAAATCATAAATTTACCCAATACGAAAAAATATTCAGGTAAAGTTAGTTTGATTTCAAGTAGTTTTATGCAATGCCATAATATAAACGTGATCAATACAAAACCAAACCATGAAAAACCTAAAGTAATCAAAGAAGTAATGTAGGCTGTAATGCGTGCTACTTTTAACTGAGAGGTTTCTATTTCTACTGATCCTAATAAAATTTCATTTTTACAAATGCTGTAAAAAATGGCTGATAGCATGAAAAGTAGCGTAATTCTGAAAAAATATTTCATAAAAAATAACCTTTTAAACCAAAAAAATAACCATTCCTTCAATTAATGCGGCAATAGTCAAACAAATAAGCCCTATCAAACAATTTTTCTTTATTTTTTGCAGATCAAGAATTGATAAATCTAATTTTCCGTGATAATAAATATGTTTTAAAAGTGAGAATCCCTCCAAACCTACTATTCCTAAATATAAAAAACCTGCAATTTCAACTCCCCCATGCCAAAATACTTCTGACAAGACTAAAGGCAAATCATGAGTAAGTTGGTAAACCATAATCATACTTACTCCAATAATAAACCCATTATACAAAAAAATCAATAGGGTAAGAATCCCGCCTGAAACCAAGCCACCTAAAGTGATTAGCAAACTGACCAGCAAATTATTGAGGTAAATTTTCAAACAAACCTCAAAATACGCCGCCCAATCGAGATTGTATGTATTTATTTTAGTACGAATAGGAGCAGAAGGGTGTGAATCGATGAAGATATACGCCAAAAGAAAACCTGCCACCCACATCGAGAATCCCAATAAAAGCTTAAGTATGTTTGCGGACATGAGCAATTCGTTGGTGTAGTCTTGGATAGTTCAATGCCCATTTTTCCATCATTCCTTTCGAAACTTCGTTGAGTTTATTAAGGGCTTGCACATACGTTGCTTGCCCTACTCGCTGTGCCGCAAATCGATCAGCTCTGTATTCTAAAAACCGTTGTAATAAAGAAGGAATGATAAGCATACAACTTACTCCCACCACAGTGCCAAAAGCTACATTGATAAGCGCACCTGCTTCATGAGGAGGAGCAAATAACAAATGGAGGATCACGCAAAGAAATGCCGCCAATAAATTAACAACATAAAGGATTAATAAATGATTTTCTTTCAAATGTCCAATTTCGTGCATTAAAAAACTTTGAATTTCTGACTCCTCTAATTCTTTTAAAATAGGTTTCCCAATTAAAATGATTTTTCCAAAAGGTAAAATCCCTGTAGCATACAAATTATTAATCTCTTTGTTCAATAAAACTACAGATATTTTGTTGGGCTGTACGGTATTGACCCAATTTTGCCAATGCTCTATTTCTTGATCTTTTTCTTTGGGAGCAAATAATAAAAGATAAAAAGGTTCTAAAATAAAAGAATAACTCGGAATAATGGCTACTAAAAGCAAAACACTTATTCCACCCAAAATTTCAGAGGGATACCAAGTAGTCAGACTAAACATGAGCCATGAAAAAAAAGACAAAAGAATGCTTAATATTATCCAGCGCAAACCCATGAGTCTCAAATCAAGTCTTTCCCATAATTTTTTGAAGTTAAAACTTAGCAAACCCCATAAAGGAAATAAACTAATGAATTCAAAGGCGGTACTCAAAGTTATACCCAGTATAATTGCTTTCATGGTTATTCAAATAAAAAAATTTAAGTATAATAAGAAAAACAACTTTTACCTGAAAGTTTAGGTAAAAGTTGTAAATGTGTGTATTTTAATATGCTCCAGCGGCAGCTCCTAAAACTCCTCCTATAAAAGTACCTAAACCAGGGCAGAAGGCAGTGCCTATTAAAGCCCCAAGTTCTGCTCCTCCTTTTGCACCTGCGTATGTGCAAGCACCTTGCACAGCGGCGGCTCCTCCGCCAGTTATACCAAGATGTTCATTTAACTTATAACCAATATTAGCTTGCACAGGAGTTTTAAAGGTTTGAACACCAACCAATAAGGAGAATGCCATAAGAACAGCAAAAATACTTTGTTTTTTCATGTTTGAAAATAAAATATTTGAAGAATTTACGCCTACTCTATTTGCTTTTCGGCAACCGCAATGAAACTTTTTTTGATAAAATTTTCATGTCGCAAAGTAAATTCATATTTTTGATTCTTAAAAACCGCTTTTCGCAAATTTCAAACCTAAATTCGAAGATAAAAATGAGAGTAGGCACAAAACTGTTAAATATACGGGAGGAACGAAAACTCACCCAAACCGAAATGGCAAATTTGTTGGACGTTTCACCTTCAGCGTATGCCCGTTTGGAACGAGGAGAAACCTCAACAGACATAGATCAACTCATACACTTTTCTAAAAAGTTAGCTATTCCTATTCAAGAGTTTTTACCTGAAACAATTACTGTGAGTAATAATACAAATAGTGAAAATGCACAGGGTTTAATTATGAGTCATATTACTTATAATTATCATTATTCAGATCAAGTCCTCGCTATCGTAAATGCTCATCTGAAATAAAAAATCATTCTTTTAGAAAAACGGATTACCGATTTAGAACACTTACTTACACTGAAATAACAAAAAATATACCGCCAAAGCCATGAAGGAAGATAGGGAAAAATGTATTCAGGCGGGAGCCAGTGATTATATGCCCAAACCTGTAGATACCGACCGTTTGCTCTCCATGATGCGGGTTTGGTTGTATAAATAAAAGAATAAACGATTGATTATCAAGACCTTGCGGGCTTCGAAACTCGCAAGGTCTAAAAATTTTAGGAATGTAATAGCGTTTATGAATATTCTGTAGCGTACCCTTTAGGGTGCGGCTAATTATCTGATTTTCAGTAAATTACAAACACCCTAAAGTGCCTTACGCAAATTACTCATTAAACTTTAATTTAAGATTTGTTTTGCGGCGGTGCGTGTTTCCAACGGCGATGCGTCCAGAGCCAAAAAGCAGGATCAATCCGAATATTGTTTTCCAAAAGCCTATTATACAAATCCGTAAAACGTTTTGCTTTTTCTTCTGAATAAGGCAGATAATCCTCAAAAGGCATAGCAATCAGGCTCAAGGCATAATAACCGCGTTTGAGGCGTTCTACTTGTACATAGTGGGTGGGGACTTCGGCTTTCAGCACCAAATCCGCAAACCTATAATGCGCCGCAGTGGGAATCCCAAAAAGCGTAGTAAAATACGATTCACGCGGGCTGTAAGGGGATTGATCACAAATAAAACCAACAATACAAGGTTCTTGTAATCTGTGCATGGAGTTGAGGATAGCGGATTTCATGGGCATGAGTTCGCCGCCCCAGCGCTCCCTTGTTTTGACCACAATTTTTTCAAAAACGGCATTCGTAAGTCCGCTATACACTCCGTAAGTGGGTTTTGGTACGTGCGAACTAACCAAAACCACCAACCACTCAAAATTTCCATAATGAGTCCCCAAAAGAACCGCCCCTTTGGGAAGTTTTATCAATTCTTCAAAAACTTCAGGGGTTTTGATCACAAAACGCTTAGCAATTTCTTTTTTACTAATGGAAATACTTTTCAGATATTCCACAAAAACATCTGCCAAATATTGGTAATTTCGTTTCAAAATCGTTTGAATTTCGGCTTCGGACTTTTCAGGAAAAGCACGTTTTAGATTTTGGTATGCCAGTTCTTTGCGATATCCCCAAATGTAAAAAACAATAAAGTACAATATATTACTCACTCCGTACAAAAAAGTCATAGGAAGCAGACTCGTCAAATACAACCAAGAATAGATCAGTACATAAAGGATTTGATTCAGCACGTTGCAGTTAGTTTTGGATACTAAAAATAGATTTTGGCAAAAATACAGGTTTTAATCTGCAAATTCACTATTATTGCCTTCAAAAAATTGCTAAATACGCAAAAAAATATTTTTTTCATTAAAAAACATTCCGTTATGACTGAACTCAACAAATACAGCAAAACGCTGACTCAAGATGAAAGTTTGCCTGCTTCTCAAGCTATGCTTTACGGTATCGGGCTGAAAGAGGAGGACATGAAAAAACCCCAAATTGGGATTGCAAGTACGGGTTATGAAGGCAATACTTGTAATATGCACCTCAACGTTTTGGCGGGGAAAATAAAGCAAGATGTACAGAAGCAGGAACTTATTGGGCTGATTTTCAACACTATAGGTGTAAGTGATGGAATGTCTATGGGGACTCTGGGAATGCGCTATTCTCTGCCTTCGCGGGATTTGATTGCCGATTCTATCGAGTCGGTTATGGGGGCTTTTTGGTATGATGGCTTAGTGGCGATCACAGGTTGCGACAAGAATATGCCTGGGGCGATGATGGCTATCAGCCGTCTGAACCGTCCTTCGATCTTGGTCTATGGCGGCACGATCAATTCGGGCAATTATAAAGGACAAAAACTCGATATTGTGTCGGCTTTTGAGGCTTACGGCAAAAAAATTCAAGGGCAAATTTCGGCAGAAGATTACAAAGGCGTGATCAAAAATGCTTGCCCAGGGGCAGGGGCTTGCGGCGGAATGTACACTGCCAATACGATGGCGACCGCTATCGAGGCTTTGGGCATGAGTCTGCCTTTCAGTTCCTCCTTTCCTGCGACCAGTCCCGAAAAACAAAATGAATGCCTGACAGTCGGCAAAGCCATGCGGAATCTTTTGGAAAAAAATATTCGCCCTTCGGATATTATGTCCTTCGAGGCTTTCGAAAATGCCATCACGACGGTTATGATTTTGGGCGGCTCGACCAATGCCGTTCTGCATCTCTTGGCAATGGCTCGAACGGCAGGCATAAAACTCAAACTTGATGATTTTCAACGCATTAGCGACCGAACGCCCTTTTTGGCTGATTTGAAACCCAGCGGAAAATACCTCATGGAAGACCTGCACGAAGTCGGCGGTTTCCCTGCGGTGATGAAATTATTGTTGAAAAAAGGTTATTTGAACGGTGATTGTTTGACCGTAACAGGCAAAACTTTGGAACAAAACTTGGCAGAAGTTGAGGATTTGCGAACAGGGCAAGGCGTATTGATGGATTTCGAAAACCCGATCAAAAAAACAGGGCATTTGCAAATCCTATATGGAAATTTGGCAAGTGAAGGTTCGGTAGCAAAAATTACTGGCAAAGAAGGTGAAAAATTTGAAGGAAAAGCAAAGGTTTTTGATGCGGAAGCCGATGCGAACGAGGCAATGGCAGCGGGAAAAATAGTAGCGGGTGATGTGGTCGTGATTCGGTATTGCGGACCAAAAGGCGCACCAGGTATGCCTGAAATGTTAAAACCCACCTCGATTATTATGGGGGCGGGTTTGGGAAATTCGGTAGCTTTGATTACAGATGGGCGTTTTTCGGGTGGAACGCATGGTTTCGTGGTCGGACATATCACTCCTGAAGCGCAAGTAGGCGGAAATATTGCCCTAATCCAAAACGGCGACACGATTCGCATCGACATTGCAGGGCGAAAAGTCGAACTTTTGATTTCCGATCAGGAACTTGCCCAGCGCCGCCAAAGTTGGACTTCCCCGCCCTACAAAGCCACAAGTGGTTATTTGTACAAATATTTGAAAACCGTTTCTTCGGCTTCCGAAGGTTGTGTAACGGATAATTTCTAAGAAAAAACACACGCCTTTAGGAATAAAAACTGTTTTTTTACCAAATTTTCAGACCTAAAGGCGTTTTTGGGTAACAATTTTAAGTAGCGGGGGGGAAGAAATGTTCTTCAGAAAATACGTACAAAAATGGCTTTGTTCGGAGCAAACAACAGTATAAATGTAAAGAATGTGGCTTGAATTCGTACGCTTGGTGATAGGCGAAATTTACAAGCTAAAAAACAGAAAATCAAAGACTTAGCTATACAAACTATCAATTAGGTTTCGGGCGATTGGAATTTTTTTTAATGTGAGCAATGTTTCGATTTTAAATTGGGTGAAAAAAGCAGGAACGAGTTTTCCCAAAATAGCCCATCCTCTTTCCGTTCGTGTTATGGAATCAGATGAAATGTGGCATTATATCAACGAAAAAAGAGAAAAGTATGACTCTCTTGGCAATTTGTCGTGATAGCAAGCAAATTCTCGCCTTTGAACTCGGATCAAGAGGCTTGAAAACAAGCAAGAAATTATGGGAAAATTCAAAAAAATTCCTTGTAAGCAGTATTGTACTGATCATTGGGATTGTAAAACAGTTGATTCCTGCGGAAAAACACCTCTGTTCTAAAGCGGAAAATACACCATAGAATCTTATAATGGGCTTTTTCGTCATTATTTAGCCCATTTTCATAGAAAAACGATTGTTATTCTAAATCAATACGAATGGTTGAAATTTCAGTTTTGTTACTCATTTTAAGTTTGAATCAGCGAAATAAAAGCAAGCTATCTTATAGTTAGCAATCTCTAATTTTTCTACCCAAGAACTTAGAGAAATTATAAGCAAACCTGACGAATGGGGTGAGTTTGATTAGACTTTTTTTATATTGATTATCAATATTTTATAAAAAATATTTGCAATTTAAAGAAATTTAGCCTATTTTTCAAAAAAACACAAAGTCTATGGCAGTTTCCATGAATGAAGTTCGAAATGAAGCGCAATTTATTGCTCTGACGACTCTTAATTTTGAAGAATTTAAAATATTAAATAGCTTATTTTCAGCTACTTATATAAAAAATATGGCGTAAGTATTGAAGAAGCACAAGAAAATATGAAGGCGGAATTTGTGTTTTCCGACACTGAATCCCTGCTTTTTTTCGTGCTATTTTACATGAAAAATGATCTGATTGGCGAGGCATATGCTTTCGTTTTTGGCACCACGCCAAGTTCTATTTATTATAATTTTAAAAAAGGCGTACAAATATTACATGATACTTTAGTGGAAAATAATTTGATGCCTGCGCGCCATTTCGAAACTATAGAAGAATTTACTGCCTATTTTAAAGAAGAAGGAAAAGTTATCTTAGATGCCACTGAGTTTAAAATTCAGCGCCCCGCTAATCCTGAAAAACAAAAAGAAATGTACAGTGGAAAAAAAAAATTCACAGCCAACGAAAGCCTCGTAATTTGTGATGATCATCGAAAAATTTTATATATTTCTCCTCTATTTAGTGGAAAAATGCACGGTTATGCGATTCTTAAAGAGGTTTTTCCTTTTGAAAAGGGCTGGTTGAAAGAGCAAGAAGTATTCGTAGATTTGGGCTTTATAGGTATAAAAAAGGACTATGAAATAGAGAATTTACACATCCCGCACAAGAAAAAAAGGGTCAAAAAAGGAGAAAATAATGCTTTAACCCAAGTGCAAAAAGACGAAAACAAAGCAATGGGAAGCCAGCGGGTGGTGGTAGAACATAGTATTGGCGAGATAAAAAATGTATAATTTTACAGCAAACATTACGTATAAAAAAGAAAAGTTTGTTAGAGCAATTAGTGGGAATTGCCGCTTCTTTAGTTAATTTTAGAAAACGTAATTGATTGATTTTCAATTTAAAACAAGTCTATTGATAAAGCCCATTTTCTGACTTGGTGTAAATTAATTATCGCATTTTGATTACGAACTTTAGCGTCATCTTCCCCAAAAGTAATATCTAACTGCCAATGTAAATTGTTCTCTATTGCCCAATGATTTCGAACATATTGTGCCATCTTTTCAGCACTTGGATTAACTAAACTACTGATATAGAAGGCTTTATGAATTTGTTCCTCCCCCTTTATTATTCTATTTCTTTCTACCATCACGACACTATTTAGGTCTTTCCACAAGGCTTGATTTTCAATCCATTTTGGTTGCGAACAGACAGTTACTTTACGATTTTCAGTCCGTCCTCCTTGTTTTTCTATTTGTTCATAGCAAGGAAAGCTTGCGGACTCTAAGGCAAATTCTTGTGCAACTTGTTGGTGTAATTCTCCTTGATTACCTTTTAAGCTAATCACATAATCAGCTTGTTGCTCACGAATTTGGCTGACAATATTTTTTTGACAAGCAATAGCATCAATACTAATAATAGCATTTTTGCAGTCTAATTCTGATAATAAAGCAGGAATAGCAACAATTTCATTCGTTTTTTCGCCTACTTGGTACTGCCCAAAACTAAATCCTGACTCCACAACCCAAGCATTAACCATACGTACCAATGCGTGTTTATGACCAGCAGGAATAGTACTACGTAACTCTTTGCCATCTATACAAATATGCTTATTTGCCAAAGATAAATCTCCTAAAAAGGCTTGATAGCACTTTTCTAACTCATTAGTTTTCAAATACTTAAATACTCTTTCTAAGGTATCCTCAATGGAATACCATTGGCAAAAGTGAAACCCAAATCGGAACGAAGAAAAGATATATTTTGTGTGCCATAATCAAAAATTTCAGAAAAATCATCACAATCGGCAAGAACACCAACCAAAACTAAGCCCAAAATATCACTCAATAAATGAGAACAAGGACCAAGAACACGAAAATCACTTACAACTGAAAAATAAGAGCTTATATCCATAAAGATGAAATAAAATCAAAAATACTAAAAATTTTGATGTGGAAAACCTAATAAATAGGTAGGTTTATTTTTATTTTCGTATTTTTGCGACATGGGACGCTAAATACACCAAAATTGGACGAACAAGCCAAAATGGACTTGAAAAAAGGCTACGAAAGCGGAAAAAACCATGCCTTTCGCAAACGCTGTCATGTAATTTTGTTAAAATCAGAAAATAGGAAATCCAAAGACGTAGCTGCTATTTTGAAAATGGACACGAAACAGCGTGAATTCGCTGGGTTTCACGTTATAAAAACGAAGGCTTGGAAGGCTTACGAGCCAAGAAAGGGCGGGGGCGAAAAGCCCTTCTTGACCCCGAAAAAGATCGGGCGGCGGTTTTGGCGGCAATTAAAAAGCACCGCCAAAGAGCGCAAAGCGCCCAAGCGGAATTTGAGCAAGAAACAGGTAAAAAAGTTTCTTCTGATACGTTTATTCGTTTTTTAAAATTTTGGCGGAAGATACAAAAGGATAAGAAAAAGACCGAAAAACAAACCTGCTCCTGCTATTTATGAAGATAAAGTATTGGATTTGAAGGAATTAGAAAAATTAGCAGAGCAAGGTTTAATCGATCTTTTTTATGGGGATCAGACGCAGGTAAGTAGCGAGGGCTATGTTCCCTACGGCTGGCAATTTCCCGAGGAAGAGCTTTCTATTTTAGTGTAAAAAGGCTATAAAACGAATATTTTGGGACTTGTTAGCCGTCAAAATGAGTGCCATTGGGCTATGACAGAAGAAAATATAGATGCTCGGTTTATGCAAGAATTTTTGGAAGATTTTTCTTTGCGAATCCGAACAGAAACCTTTGTTATTTTGGATAATGCGCCCATTCACAAAGCAAACATGATCAAAGAAAGCATCCCATTTTGGCAAAATAGGGACTTATTTATCTTCTTTTTGCCGAAGTATTCGCCCCATTTGAATATAACTGAAATATTGTGGCAGATCATGAAAGGAAAATGGCTTGTGCCTGAAGATTATCTTGACAAAGAAATTTTATTTTATGCCCTCAATCGATGCATGGCAAATGTGGGGAAAGAACTGGAAATAAAATTTAATCCATTTAAACCCAAGTAATTTTGCAGAGGTACTTATTGCTGATTATTAATTTTTATTGTGTAGTCTTTTTGGATTTGTACCGTAGGCTTTCCTATCAATTTACCGTCTTTTCCAAAATCAAGTATGACTAACTTAAGCTCCAGCCCATCTAAATCCACTCCTGAAATTGGGCTATTCGAAGCAAACTGATAAGGCGTAAGCATAGGGAATTTCCCTGTCAGCGGATCAACATTCAGAAAAGTCAAAGGTTCATACTCTCCCCCTGTAGTTACGCCCCTGTAATAGCGCATTCCGTAATCTTGCCAGCCGATGTCGGTGTCATTTTCCTTGCCATTGAAACTGTATTTGTAGCCTGAAACCCCAAAGGTGCGTTCAGGAATCGGCGAGATGCGTCAGGATATTGCCATTGCCATCATACGTCCATTCTTCTAAATACTTATCTGCGGTATTTTTACTTTCTTTAATTCGGTTGAGCTGATCGTATCTATAGAGCATAGTATTCTTGCCGAATTTCGAGAGATCGGTCCTCATACTCGCAATATTTCCATTAAACAAAGATACCATTTGGGCGGGAGATTGCCAAGAAAAACCGTTAATACTTTTATAATCGTCTTTGAAATAATCCAATTGGAAGCCTGCCACATCTTTCCCAAAGGTCTGATTTTCCCCTACTTCGTGGTCTTGCAGGTTCAAACCCTTGATCCAGCCGTTCAGGGTGTAAGTGTAATCCAAGCCCTGTACATGGTCTTGTCCCAGTTCGGTTCTTGCCAATGCCCCATGC
>JAAFHK010000209.1 GCA_013297565.1 Cytophagales bacterium | reverse complement strand
TAATTTAGGCTTGTTCTTGTTGGTAGATTTTTTAAGTAAAGTTTCTAATTTGGACATGGTTAATGAATACAGATTAGTTTTTCAAAGAAACAGTTAATTTCCTATTTTTACAAAAAAAAATTATTTTTGAAGCCTGAAAGTTACCTTTCGGCGGGTTTACTTGTGCTAACCCTGTGTTTTAGGCGTTAGGGGCGAACAAAAAACTTGTTATTTGTAGTAAGTAACCCTATCAACCTTGCTCAATCGAGAGCAAGGTTTTTTTTATTGTCTATTTATTCCTATCTTTGTCTTGGTTTACAGGAAACCATATCTTTTAGCTGCAGAAAATCAATGAAAGATAATGTTCCAGATTTACACTCTATGTACGTTGCAGGGTACATCTCAGCCCTTCTTATTAGAAGGGCTTTTTGGTTTTTAGGTAATTCACCCCTTGCAAGGTTCTAAAATTCTCGACCTGCACGCCCAAAATAGATACTTTCATAAAGTTTTTTTAAAGAAATTTATGTGTGTTTATAACATAGGCTTCAGCCTGTGGGCTGTTGTCAGGCACAGGCTGAAGCCTATGCTACATTTTTTTTGCCCAAAAATTAGCCTTATTTTTCGGAAAAGCAAGGATAACCTTAAAATAAAACTACCATTCCTTTCGAAATGGTAGTTTGTTAAAATTTTTACACCCGCCCCGATCTGTCGGGTAGTTTTTTGGAAAGCTCCGCCAAAGTATAAATATTTTCGAGGGTTTGTTTGATAATATTAATGGCTGTTGCCAACTCTTCTTTCGGAAATTTCACCAAACCATGCAAAGCCTGATCGCCCAATACTTTTATCTTATTAGTCAAGGTATCTTGGTGATTTTCAGTAATATAACCTTTTTCTGAAAGTGATGCTATTTTTTCAGGCAAAGTTAGCTTACGCTGTTTTGTTACTCCTTTTGTATTTGTATATTCTTCCGTTTCTATACCTTTGTCCTTACAAATTGCCTCAATAATTGCCCTAATTCCGCCCGCACACAGAATATTTTGTCCGTATTGGTACGCCGCAAAAGTTTCTATAAAAATAGCATTGATATTTTCAGGCACATCTTGTATTTTGTCCAAATAGTTCGATTTTAAAAGAACTATATATTCCTGTTTCTTGCGGATCATCATAATCATTTTGATAATACATTTCTTCATGCTCACGAATTTGAGCTTTTCTATACTTTATATCATCACACCCCATACATTTTATTATTTGATGATACAAATCTACCGAATCAGAATGATCCTCGTTATATACTATAACTTCCAAATTAATTTTGTTTGCTGCCAATATTTGATGATTTCGGGTTTGTCCGCCACAACGGTAGCAGATAATTTGCTCAATTTTATTGTTTTCCATAAATCAGAAAAAGGGTTAAAATGTGTTTGAATTGTCTAAGGTAATTATTTTTTCAAAAAACAAACTACCATCTCCGAAAAAATGGTAGTTTGTTAAAGAAATTATTTTTGTGAAAACATACCCACCAACACCGCCCCGACAAAGGCAACCATGTAGTGTCCAAGCACCGCATTGAAAGCCCAAAGCAAGAGAAAAGCCATAAAGCCTAAAAATCCCGTAGGGTGTGTATATACCCAAGCCAAGTATCCCGAAATAAGATATACGGCAATTTGGGCTACCGTAATCAAGCCCGCCAAAAAAGCTCCCATAGCATTATAAAATTTTGATAATCAATGAATTAAAAAACAGTACAACGGACTTTAGTCCGTTCGTTATTCATAAAAAACGGACTCAAGTCCGTTGTACGGAAATAGCCGTTGAAAGAACTTAATTTTTAGAAGTAGTATTTGGTACTGAAATAAGTTACGTAAGTCCCAAACTTATCACTTCCGCCAAATACCGTTACCCAACGGCTGTAACTCTGATCCCAAGCCTGAAAACCAGCGTATATATCTATTTTTTGGGTAAAAGAATTGATTTTGTAGCGTACTTTGAGCAATTTTCCGTCACTGCTTTGTGCCATTGCCGTATTCCAATCGTCTTGGCGTACTTTTTCGGCAGGGATTGGCTTTTCAGATGCCTGCACTTGAGAAAATCCTAAACCAATTAACAAAAAAACAAACATGATTTTTTTCATCTTGATTTGTGAAAATGAGTAAAACAAAAAATAGAATTTAAAAAAAGCCGATTGAAAGTTTTGTTATTCCGTAAATTCGATCAGGTAGCCGCTAACTCGTACCGTTCGTTTGAAATAAAAAGGTGTCCAAAGTCCGTCATGCACTTCGGTACTCATGTTGATCACCGCCCTTGCTCCGCCTTCGAGTTTGGCTTTGTAGAGCATCACATCTTTGGCTTGTTCGACCAAATGTTTGTTTTTAAGCCCGCCAATGCCAAAAATGTAGGTAGCCGTAGCCTCGCCACTCACTCTCTCGATCACTTTGTAGTTTTTTCGGTTGAGTTGTACTTCCGTACTTATGTTTTGGGTGCTAATCGGGTACATTCTGTTCAATCCCGCACAACTGCTCAAAAACAAGGCTACCAAGACCATTAAATAATTTGCTCTCATTTTCATAAAGGGTTTTGTAAAAAGATCATTTTGCCTACTCTGTTAGCTTTTCGGCTTCCGCTTATTGCCTATATTATTCCAATTTTATGCCAATATTTAACTAATTGATTATCAATAATTTATAATTAAAATACAAATAAAAAAGTCTAATTATTATACTTTTTGGTATAAAAATTAGACTTTTAAAAAATAAAATTTTGTACAGTTTTTTAGTTTGTTTTTTGTATATTTGGTTTTCAAAAGCCCTTATTTTTCATGCAAACCCTTGAAAAACAGCCGATCACTACTTTCATTTCGCCATCAAACCAACCCAAGCCTAAAGGTAATTTTAGGCTTTTGATAAGTTTGTTGATTGGGATAATTTTATTAGCTTTGATCGGTGTAGTGATTTATACGCCCAACGGCGAGCCTGAAATTTTGCCTGATCGGAAAAAGAAACTGGAAGATGATCTGCAAAAACTTGAAAATGCAGAACAGTATGCTTTAATAGCCCAGTTTAGTGGTTTGTATCCATGTCCAAGTTGCCCTGATCAAGATTCTATTTTTCTTTTGAAAGGTGAAATTTGGAAATATGGTTATACGATCAATGGGGCTGAAGGGCGTGGGTATAGTCAAACTTTTTTCAGAAAAACGGGTTTGCGTTATATTGTACAGTTTAGAGGCAATGTAGGGGCGTGTATGGCTGAAGAAAAAATCAAAATTTACCATTACCCTACTTTGCCCGAAAATTTGAAACGACAAACCAAACTTTTACGCCCACCAGGAAACAAAGAAGATCGATAATTATGCAACGAACAGGCGATTTTAGATTTACAGATATTTCGTGGCACGAAGTATCCCACAAAGTAGTTGATCCTTACACTACTTTATCCGAATTATTAAATAAATTCTTGAAAATCAAGGAATACGGAATTATTTTGGACTATATTTTTCTAATTTTTATTGTCGATACCGCTACTGTACATCGAGCGCGAAAATATTATTCACCAAAAAATAAATACCTATCTGTTCGCCGCAAACTCGACTACCAAAAATTCGTGCAAGCAAACGATTCCGAAGCGCTCGAAATGATGGCTTTGAGTTTTTTGGACGTGATCAAGCAATTCCCAAAATGGAAAATCAAGGATTTCGATTGGCAGAGATTATATGCCGATGCCCGAAAATTGTTTGTAGAACATCATTTTATCAGAGAATCACAACCATGAAAAAACTCCTTCTTTCTTGGATTGCCTACCAATTCGATTTCACGCCCGATGGTACGGAACTTTCGCCTACAAGTCCGACTTTAGGCTTGCATAAAACTTTTTTCAAAAGTCATACGGCACACCATATTTTAGTCCCCCGAAACTCGCAAGACCTTGAAAATCAAGAGAGTATGGACAGAAAAAAAGGTTTGTTATTTACTTTCTTGCGGAAAAAATACCCTAAACGAAACATCGAGATCGTAGAAATTGATTTGGGTTCGCCCTATGATTTTGAGGAAGTGTATCGGCAATGCCAAATTTTACTTAAAAACTACGAAACGGCTTTTGATCAAATTGATATTTTGGTTTCGACAGGTACGAGCCTCATGCGGGCAGTTTGGTTTCTGCTTCATTCGCAGAGTCTTGCGCCTACCCAACTCATTCAGGGCAAAGAAAATGACGAGTTTTCGGTGGTCAAATTGGAAAATCGGTACAAGGCAATTTTTGCGACACCGCCCGAAATTTTGCTTACACCCACTCACCAAAAAGTGCGTAGAGATGCTCTAAAATACGCCAAATTTTTGGATAAAGACCTGAAAACCAATATTTTGATCACAGGAGAAAGCGGAACAGGAAAGGAACATTTAGTAAAATATATTCATGAAAATTCGCCTCTCAAAAAACAAGTTTTTAAGCCCATCAACTGTGCCGCTTTTCAGGAAACAATCTTGCTTTCCGAACTTTACGGACACGCAAAAGGGGCTTTTACGGACGCAAAAACCGAAAAAAAGGGTTTGATCGCAAGTTGCGAAAATGGGATTTTGTTTATGGACGAAATTGGCGACACGAGCAAATTTATGCAAGCAAGTTTGTTGCGTTTTTTGGAAAATAAAACCTACCAAAGTTTGGGGAGTGAAACGGAAAAAAAGGCAAATGTCCGCATTATTGCGGCAACGAATCAGCCCCTTGTCGAGCTTTGCGATCAGGGCAAATTTCGCTACGATCTGTTCGTCCGACTCTCGACTTTAGAACTCCATCTGCCTGCCTATCACGAACACCCTCTGGCGGAACGAAAGGCATGGATTGAAGAAAAATTGCGATCCATTCGAGAAAACATGAAAAACCAAAACCTTGATTTTCAGGACTATAGCTTTTCGGCAGAGGCTGAAAAAACTTTGTACCATTCGAGGTTCAGGGGCAATTTCAGAGAGATCGAAAATTTGTTACAAAAATGGTTTTTATTGGAAAAAACAGAAATTACTTTGGCAGATTTCCCAAAACATCATCAGATTGAACCGGTCCCAGTTGATTTGGAAACTTTGACCATTCAGCACATCAAAAAAATCAGAAAGCAGTGCGCCAATGATTCCGAAGCCATCGAACTGTTGGGTATTTCGAAAGGAACATTTTATACTTATTTAAAAAAATAAAAAAAAAGCCCACAAAATATTCATGGGCTTTTATGATATGAAAAATTACTGTTGATTAATATTGTTTGTTTTGAGGATCAAAATTAGCCCAGCCCGATGTCCAATCAGTTGTACCGAAAGCACCACGATAAGTTGTAGCTGTCAAACCGCCTGAAAGTTTGGCATTTGTTACGCCACCACTCAAAAGCAATGAACCAGCCGAAGGCAAAAATTGAGGGGCAGTCAAGTTGGCAAATTGTGCATTTAAGCCCAAACCAGCTACGTCAGTAACAATCGTGTTGCCTTTTCCTGCCGCATTAAACCAAGCCAAAGCATCTGCCGCTACTACTCCACCTGCACCATTTACTGCTGCAACTGTCATATTTGCCAAAACTACGCCCGATATTTCCAAAGAGTTTGCTTGGGCATTGGCGAAGGTAGTTGTACCGTCCAAACGCAAGCCTTCTTTGAAACCTACAAAAACGGAATTGAAAACCGATTTTGAAGAGTTGCGGCGAATGTGCATAGCCCGTCCCCATTGGGCATCGTTGCCGAAAGCGGTTACTCCTGTCCGACCGTAAGGACCGAAAACAGAAACGTTAGCAAAAATAGGGCTTGTTTTGGGAGAAGCATTGCTACCTTGCCCATCATTATCGGATTCGAAACCGTTCGAAGTAGAAGCGTCATTAATTACGGCATCACGCAAGGATACCGCAAATTGTACTCGTCCGCTATAACCAAAATCTGTATCAAAATCATCGTCCCAACCGCGGTGTGCGATCAAATATTTGGCATTGACCGTTCCACCAAACCATTCGAAAGAGTCATCACCGCAAGAAGTAACTTGCACATATTCCATAACTGTTCCTGCGCCTACACCGCCCATAGTGATACCGTTAATTTCGTTATCAGGTTGGAAGGCAATACCAGGATACTCCACACGAACGTAACGCAAAACGCCCGAATTATCGTTAGGATCAGTTCCACCGTACTGACGACCAACGCCACCTTCGATAGAAGCACTAGGTTGATTTACAGGGGCTTTACCCAAAATGATCAAACCACCCCAATCACCATAACCGCGTTGTCCGACAGGTTGATAAGAAGTGAAAACGATAGGTTTAGCGGCTGTGCCATCAGCTATGAGTTTAGCACCACGTTCGATGATCAAAGTACCTTTAGTAGCTTTATCACCGAAAATTACTGTACCTGCCTCAACCGTGAGGGTTACGCCTTCTTTTACATATACAAAGCCTTGCAATACATATTTTTCACTGGCTTTCAAAGTACGGCTTGCCGTAATATCACCCGACAGAATAACCGATCCTTTGGTATCTACAGGACCCGAAGGGGCTGCAGGAGTTTCATCTTTTTTGCAAGAAAAACCTACAAAAATCAAAATAGCGAAAAGTAACAAGTTGCTTAATACGTTTTTCATAATGAAATTTTTAGAATAAAAAATTAAAATAAATGAATAAATAAAAGAAAAAAATTGCACTTTAAAACAATCAACAGTGTTTTTATAACAAATTTAACCAAACGCCCTTGTTCGTGTCTCACGAACGACCTACAGTGATGTCGTTCGTGAGACACGAACAACGGAGGAGGCGAAGTATCGGCGAATTTATTCGCCGATACGGGGTTTTACCTTTAAAACTTATAACTAATCCCCGCCGTAACGTATTGACCGCGAGTAAAACGCATAATCGTTTCATCAACCGTGTTGTTGATTTCGGTATTACCGTCTGTGTCTTGGATTAGGCGGAAAGGAGCATTCAATAAATCCTGCGCACCTGCTTTAAATTCCCAATTTTTACCAAAACCTTTGATGAAAGAAAGGTCGATTACGTTTCGAGGCATTTCATAAATAGTTGGGTATTGGCTATTTCCTACCGCAAAAACTCTTTTACCAATCACGTTGTAAAGGATATTGAACTGAACTTTGCTTTCTTCGTTGTTATAATACAAACCTGCATTGATCAAATAGGGCGATTGGTTCATCATAGGGCGGTTTTGCTCTTGGATCAAACCTACAGGAATTGTTCCGTTGGGTCCCAAATCTATAAAATCAGGCAGACTCACTTGGCTTTGGATTACCGAAGCGTTGGCTACAAAAGTCAAATCTTGGATAAATTTCACACCCGACATGGCATACAAAGATTTGCGAAATTCGACCTCTACGCCGTAGCTTTGTGCTGTATTTGCCGCACCGTACGTAAAACCTTGTCCAGAACCTTCAATGCGTAGGAAAGTTTCGATAGGGTTAGTAAAATGTTTGTAGAAAGCACCAATCGCAATAATTTCATCAGGACTTGGGTAAAGTTCCCAACGC
>JAAFHK010000208.1 GCA_013297565.1 Cytophagales bacterium | reverse complement strand
CCTATTTATGAAAATACGGGCGAAATTTCGAAAATTGTGCTGATCGATACTGACATTGACAAGTTGGTAAAAGCTGAAACTACCCTTAAAGAAAAAAACAACGCGCTCAATATTGCCTTCGACGAAGTCCATAAAAAAAATAAAGATATTCGTGATTCGATCAATGCCGCCCTTCGAATCCAAAACGCCCTTTTGCCTCTGCCTTTCGAAATGGAAAATGCTTTGGGAAAAGATCAGTTTTTTATCCTTTTTAAGCCCAGAGATGGCGTAAGTGGTGATTTCTATTGGTTCACCGAACAAAATAAGAAGAAAATATTGACTGTTGCCGATTGTACAGGGCATGGCGTACCAGGTTCGTTGATCAGTATGATGGGTATGCAAATTCTCGACGAAATAGTGAACAAGGAACACATCTTGGAGGTCAATTTGATTTTACAACACCTTCATTCTAATTTGGTGAGGTTGCTCAAGCAAAAGCACAGTCAAGCCAAAGAGGGTATGGATATGTCGATTATCAGCCTCGAAAGAAATGGTATTTCTAATTTTACTTTGGAATATGCAGGGGCTATGAATCCATTTTATTTTGTTCAGAACGACGAAATAAGGGACATCAAAGCTGACAAACAACCTATTGGGGCTTCGGAAGAGGAACGTATTTTTCAGAAACAAACCTTCGAAATCCCCGAAAATACGGTAATTTATTTGTTTACAGATGGTTTCCAAGACCAATTTGGTGGGGAACACCGTAAAAAGTTTATGACTAAACGTTTTCGTGAGTTGCTATTTTCGATTCACGAAAAGCCCATGCCTGAACAGCACCAAATCCTTGATGAAACGATTGAAAATTGGCGAAAACAGGGCAACGAACTGCAAATTGATGATATTACGGTGATGGGTTTGCGGATAAGAGGCAACTACAATGCTTAAAGTTCTTTAAATCGATGTTTTTTAGAAACATAAAAAAAAATGATCGGAGTCTTTTTTGTCAAACTTTTTTTTCTATATATTTGAAAAAATCCCAAACGTAACTACCAAATATTTTTTCAAAAATGAGTTATAAATCCGAAGTTAAACACCAAGAACTCCTTAGTTGGGTTCAAGAAATTGCCGATCACTGTACGCCCGATTCTATTTATTGGTGCGATGGATCGAAGCAAGAATACGATACTTTGTGCCAAAAAATGGTCGAAAAAGGCACTTTTACGAAACTTAATCCTGCCAAATGGGAAAATAGCTATGCTTGCTTTTCAGATCCGAGTGATGTGGCGCGGGTTGAAGACCGTACCTATATTTGTTCGCGCCGTCGCGAAGATGCAGGACCTACCAATAATTGGGTAGAACCAAAAGAAATGAAAGATACCTTAAATGGTCTGCTCAAAGGCTGTATGAAAGGACGCACCATGTACGTGATTCCTTTCTGTATGGGTCCTTTAGGATCGCCTATTTCGCAGATCGGGGTTGAAATTTCTGATTCGGAATATGTGGTAGTCAATATGCACATTATGACTCGTGTGGGGCGAAAAGTGGCGGACGCTTTGGGTGCAGATGGCGAATATATCAAATGTTTGCATACTGTAGGTGCGCCTTTGCAAGCAGGGCAGCAAGACGTAAAATGGCCTTGTAATCCTACGGTTAAATACATAGTACATTATCCTGACGAACGTTCGATAGTTTCTTATGGATCGGGCTATGGAGGAAATGCCCTTTTGGGTAAAAAATGTTTTGCCTTGCGGATCGCTTCGGTGATGGGCAAAGAGGAAAATTGGTTGGCAGAACATATGCTAATCATGGGCGTACAAAATCCTGAAGGCAAAAAATATTACATCGGGGCGGCTTTTCCGAGTGCTTGCGGAAAAACCAATTTTGCCATGCTGATTCCACCCAAAGAATTTGAAGGTTGGAAAGTTACGACCGTAGGCGACGATATTGCTTGGATAAAACCCGACAAAAGTGGGCAACTGTATGCTATCAATCCCGAATATGGTTATTTTGGTGTAGCCCCAGGCACCAATGACAAAACCAATCCGAATGCTATGGCAGCCATGCGCAAAAATTCCATTTTTACTAACGTAGGGATCACACCCGACGGAGATGTTTGGTGGGAAGGTTTGAGCAAAGAAGTGCCAAAAGATATTACTTCGTGGAAAGGTGTAAAATGGGATTCGGCAAGCGGACAGCCTGTAGCTCACCCTAATGCCCGCTTTACGGCTCCCGCTTCGCAATGCCCAAGCATTGACCCTGATTGGGAAAACCCTCAAGGCGTAAAAATTAGTGCCTTTATTTTCGGAGGTCGCCGCAGTACCACTATTCCTTTGGTTTATCAAGCCTTTAACTGGAATTTTGGGGTTTATTTGGCTTCGACTATGGGTTCGGAAACTACAGCCGCCGCCTTTGGCGAGGTAGGCAAAGTACGGCGCGATCCCTTTGCTATGTTGCCTTTTTGCGGCTATCACATGGCAGATTATTTTAACCATTGGCTCGAATTTGGACGTAGTTTGCCAAATCCTCCGCGTATTTTTGGCGTAAATTGGTTCAGGAAAGACGAAAATGGAAATTTCTTGTGGCCTGGTTTCAGTGATAATATGCGTGTGTTACAATGGGTTTTCAACCGAATCAAAGGCAAAACCTCCTCTGTCGAAAGCCCCATTGGTTGGATGCCTCGCTACGAAGACATTGATTGGACAGGGCTAAATTTCAGTCGTCAGGATTTTGAAAAAATTATGACTGTAGATCGGGAGGCTTGGAAAGGCGAACTTTTGGCACACGAAGAGCTTTTTGAGAAAATGTACGACCGTTTGCCCAAAGAATATGTCTATATGCGACAGCTTTTACTATCGAGTTTGTGGCGTTCGCCTGCCCAGTGGGGACTTGCTCCCGAAACCGTCTAATTTCGTTATATTGTAAAACAAAAAAAGTAACAAAAATTAATTTTGTTACTTTTTTTTTATGCGTTTTTTTATAATCTGATCCCAAGTACGGTTACATCGTCCGTTTGTTTTTGGTTGCCTTGCCAAGTATTAAAAACGGCTTCTATTTGCTGTTTTTGTTCTTTTAGTGGTTTTGGGGAAATTTCCAAAAGCAATTTTTTAAAATTTCCGACCATAAATTTTTTGTTCGAATGCCCACCAAATTGGTCTTGAAAACCGTCAGAACAGAGATAAATAGTCAGCCCTTGCGGGTTTTTCCAATCTGTAACATTTGGCAAAAATTCATGCTTTTGATACGCAAAACCTTCTTTTATCTGCCCACCAATGGGCGTTTTATCGGCTTTAATTTCTATAAGTTCCTGATTTTGAATATAATACAGAGGGTTCATAGCACCAGCATAACTTATTTTCGTGCCTTGTGGGTTTTGGAAGCCTGCAAGGTTTTCGAGAGCAATGATCGAAATATCCATGCCATCTTTTATCGTTCCTTCGGAGTGTAAAAGGGTTTTTTCTAACAAAGGATTCATCAAATCCAAAATCCGATTAGGTTCAGAAATCTTCATATCATGAACTATCTGGTTCAAGATATTATTGCCGATCATGGTCATAAACGCCCCCGAAACGCCATGTCCTGTACAGTCCGCAAGAGCAAGAATTTTATGATTGTTTTTTTCGGCAAACCAATAAAAATCCCCGCTGACAATATCTCTTGGTCGAAAAAACACAAAACAATCAAAATGTTTTTTCAAGTCGGATTCTCTGGGTAAAATAGCTTTTTGGATACGCAGGGCGTAGGTGATCGAGGCAGTAATGTCTGTATTTTTTTTCTCAATGAGGTCTTTTTGTTCATTAACTACCTGCAAGGTTTGCAAAATTTCTTCTTTTTGTTGATTGATTTCCTCACTTTTTTCCACAATTTGCAGATTTGCCTCTGCCAATTTCCCGTAGGCTTGCTGAATATTGTGCCGACTCCGAAAGATGAGGAAGGCAATCAAACCTAAAAAGAGCAGTGCTGATAAAATGCTAAAAATAATCCATTGTTGCTGGGCGTGCTTTTTTTCGTACAAAAGTTGGTCTTGAGTTTGTTGCGTTTTTAGAAGCAAAATTTCTTTCTCTTTCTGTTCGGATTCAAAATGTGCCTGTAATTGATTGATTTTCTTTGTGTTCGTTTCGTCAAAAATTGAATCGTGGGTAGCAAAAAATTGTTTGTGAAACTCAAAGGCTTTATCATACTGTTTTTGTGCCTCATAAACTTGCGAATATAGTGAGTAGGTATAGGAAATATCCGCACGAAGTTTGTATTTTTTGGCTATTTGGATCGAACGGTCGAGGATTTCGAGGCATTGTGGGTATTGTTTTTTCTTTAAATAAGCCTTGGCGATGCGGTTAAGGCAAGGGACAATAAAGGTATTGTTTTGTGTTTTTTCGGCAATTTTTAGGGCTTCCTGCCAGCTCTCGATGGCTTCGTCCAAGCGATTCTGATCATACAAAACATCGGCTTTGGTACGCATCGCAAAAGCCAAGTAATAAGGAGTAAGTTTGTATTTTTTGATGTGTGCTATCGATTTTTCGGCATATTCTAAGGATTTTGCGTAGTTTTTGAGTTTGTAACTATTAAAAGCAAGGTTATTCAAACACCTGCCGACTCCCATGAAATTATTGAGTTTTTGGTTAATCTCTAAGGATTGATTGAAATAATCTAATGAGGCTTCGAATCTGCCTTGTTCGTTATAAACAGCCGCAATGTTGGTCAGGACTTCGGCTTTCAAAGGCAAATTTTGTATTTTTTCGATCAAAGCTAAAGCCTCTTGGCTTGTTTTGAAAGCCTTATCTATTTCGCTAAGCCTATAATACGACCAGCCCATAGCTACTTTCGCTACGGCGATTCCTTTTTCGAAGCCTATTTTTTCGGCAGTTTCTATGGCTTTCTGCGAATAAGAAATGGATTTTTCGGGATCATTATCGCGCAATTTGTTGGCGATTTGGTTCGCCAAATTCACGTAATTTGTGTCTTGTGCAGTTTGCTCAAGTACACGAATCAGGCTGTCTTCAGCATTTTGGGCAGAAGCCGAATGAAAAGCCGACAATAAAAAAATGCAAATGAGTAGTTTGGCAAACATACGAAATCTGTGAGTTAAATAAAGCGAACTTTTACAAAATCCGTACCTCATAAAAGTTCGCTGATTTTTTTAGCCTGTAATTGCCGCTGCAATAATAATGCAAATTCCTAAAATCATAGCCGCCGCTACTATAGCCGCCGCCACATTTTTTTCTTCGGCTATCTGCTTTGACATATGACCAGGAATGAGCCAATCGGCTATTTTATAACCCAAAACGCACATACCTATACCTATCAAAGAAAAAACAATCGTCCCCAAAATGCCTCTTTCTATATGCCATTCTATAGAACTCGATTGGGTTTGGAGGAAAATAAATGCTTGTATCATAGTTTTCGTGCTTTTTAGGGAAAATGGAGTAGTAAAAAGCCTAACAAATATACGATTTTATTTTTATTTTTGCAAAAGACTTATTGGGCAAAACTGTTTTTATAAAAATTCGTACAAAGCAAGCATGGGAAAGCTAAAGGATAAAATTGTTAGGAATTTCAGTATGACCAATCGGCGTGCCGCTTTCGAGTTTCATTTCTTGGACAAATATATTGCGGGGATCAAATTAGTGGGGACTGAAATCAAATCTTTGCGTTTGGGAAAACTCAATATGCAGGATAGTTTTTGTTTTTTTTTGGGAGGCGAACTTTGGATCAAACATTTACATATTTCAGAATACGAATTTGGCAATCGGCACAATCACGACCCGAAAGCCGACCGCAAACTTTTGCTCACGAAGCGCGAACTCAAACGCCTTTCGGAGGAAATGAAAGATCAGGGATTGACCATCATTCCGACTCGCCTCTTTATCAATGAAAAAGGGCTTGCCAAGCTCGAAATAGCTTTGGCAAAAGGCAAAAAACTCTACGACAAGCGCGAAAGCATCAAGGAAAAAGATATGCGGCGTGAATTGAAAAATGAGTAAGAAAAGCACCATTTCTGAAGGGAGAATGATCCTAAAATAACCTTTTTCTTGCTAAATTTGGCTTTATTGGTAAAAAAGGCAATGCTTAATTGTGTGTTGATATTGCAAATTAGGCTTTTTTTTGTTTTTTTGAAAAAATGAACACCCAAGTATTGCTTTTTTACCCGCCACATTCATTCTATACAAAACCTTCCAGCCCCAAACCAAACAAGGCAAAATCGAAACGAACAGGATCGTTAGGATCAATTTTTTTTAAGTTTTCGGTGAGTTCGATGGCGGCTTGCCAATCGGTTTGTGGGCGGGTTAGCAAACCCAAATGCCGAGATACGCGCTCCACATGAACATCAAGCGGACAAACTAATTGGCTCATTTTCAGACTTTTCCATAAACCAAAATCGACATTCTGATCGTCATTCCTGACCAACCAACGCAAGTACATATTGAGGCGTTTGCAAGCAGATTTTCGGGTGGGCGTGGCAATGTGTTTTCGGGTTCGAGCAGGCGAGTCGGGCAGGCTAAAAAATTGATCATGAAAGTGTATCAAACCTTTGCCAACATTAGAATCTTGGGGTTTCATTTTCGCGCTAAAAAGGCTTTCTAAAGAATTGTTTTCGTGATAAAATTGCTTAAAAAATTCGATAAAATACAGTAAATCAGTCGTTTGAAAAGTTCGGTGTTTGAAATCCAAAAATCGTTTTAGGTCTTGCGTTTGATGATTGAGGACAAAATCGTGCGGAGCATTGTCCATAAGTCGCATGAGTTCCTGCGTTTTTCGAATGATCGTTTTTCGCTGTCCCCAAGCCAAGACCGCCGCCATCAAACCCGCAATTTCGATGTCTTGGAGTTTGGAAAACCTTTTGGGAATTTGGATCGGATCATCTTTGACGAAATCGGGACGGTTGTACTGCTGGGCTTTTTGTGAAAGCAAATCAGTAATATAATCTTGGTTTATTTTGGTTTGCATACCCAAAAATAGTTAAAAAACAATTCAGATCATTGCAAATCCGTTCGAAATCCTACATATTTGCGGACAAATCTGGAAAAATGGAACTTCGGAACAAAAAAGTATTGGTTACAGGAGCAGATGGCTTTATTGGTAGCCATTTGGTCGAACGGCTTTTGGCAGAAGGTTGTCAAGTCAAAGCCTTTGTTTATTATAATTCGTTTAATTCTTGGGGCTGGTTGGACACACTGCCCAAAGAAACGCTGAAAAATATTGAAATTTTTGCAGGAGACGTGCGCGATCCTAACGGAGTCCGAACCGCAATGAAAGATGTGCAGGTGGTTTTTCATTTGGCGGCTTTGATTGCCATTCCTTATAGTTACCATTCGCCAGATTCTTATGTAGATACGAATATCAAAGGCACTTTGAATATTTTGCAAGCCGCCAAAGATTTGGGAATCGAAAGAACTTTAGTAACCTCGACTTCGGAAGTGTATGGAACGGCATTGTACGTTCCGATTGATGAAAAACACACAAAACAAGGACAATCGCCGTATTCTGCAACGAAAATTGGGGCAGATTATATGGCTGATTCTTTTTTCAGAA
>JAAFHK010000207.1:4124-7530 GCA_013297565.1 Cytophagales bacterium | reverse complement strand
TTTGTCCTGCATAATCGGCAATCGAAAACAACAAAAAACCGACAGACAAAAATACACCTGCTAAAAGGTGATATTTTCGGGCTTGAACGCGCATTTCTTTTTGCCAAGGTTGCATGAGGCTGGGGTTAGTAATTGACCAAATCAAATAAATTCTGTTTTTTTCGACTATCGATCAAAAATGTATCAGGCAAAAGGGTATTTTCCAAACTTCTTTGCGAAAAAATAAAACGTCCGTCACACACAAAACCCAATTCGTACCAGTTAACCTCGTTCAGTTTTTCCGTCAAAACTTCCAAATTTGCCTTTTTGTCGTGCGGAAAAAGAGCTAAAATAGAACCGTCATAATTCGTACATTCATGCACAAAAAAAGGTTTTTTGTGGCGTGTTTTGGCATTTACATAAATTCGTTTTTCGTCCGAAATGTGGTGCAAACGCCCCCATTGCCACCAATTTGTTTCATCAAATTGGCGAATACCACGACTGATTAATTTTTCTTTATGAGCTAACAAACTTTCGTGTAACTCATTGAATATCATTCGTTTAGTCTTTTTGGTTTTGTAAGTTCCTGAACACACAAATTCCTCATTTCCGTTTTTTTCGTTTGTAAAAATTTCTAAACAAACTCTTAATTACATTCCAAATAATTGTAATTGACGTTCTCAATCTCGATTTCATTTTCAGAAATCCCATGTAAAAACCTCTCAAGAACTTCATCGGCTACTTGCAAATCAAAGATAACAAACAAAACTCGCATACCTCTACAAATTTTGTATGCGTCATGGTATTTTATTAGGGTGATCATTTTGAAGGTTGGTTTGTGATTTTAATTTTTTGAACAAAACTTTCGAAACTATCGATAGGCATAAAACTAATTTGGTATTGTTTTATATTAATTTTTTTTACTTTGACACTATCGATCCCTAACAACTCCAAGCGAGTATAGGTCAATAACTCCCCTTCTTGTAATTTTAAAATTTTGCGTAATAACCAATCGGATAGAGCATTATTAGGATTAGTCATGAGTGCTTTGTTATTATCTTGACATAATTTGGCACTTAATGTTTCGCCTGTAGGAATTTGTAAATCAAAAGTTTGATCACGTACAGGAAAAAAGTTGGGACAATTATCATGAATAGATTTGGGTATGGGAATATATACCTCACCGATATCACGCTTACGTCCTCCCGCATTCCATTGATTTAAACCGCTTTTTTCGGCTACTTTTTTCTGATTTGGGGAACTTTCTCGTAATGAGTAAAGAGGCAAAATTACATAATCAACCCCTATTTGCTCAATAGTTTGTGCTATATTGAGTTTTTGAGTTATTCGTAAGAGGACATCAAATGGTTCATCAATTACATCAACATTGATTTCTAAGTATTTATTTGGCTGATAAAATTTTCTAAAAAGAGTGCTTTTAGAAAATAAAAATGAATACTCATGACGATCATCATTAAAAGTAACACTTGTGTCGTTTGTTTTTAAATTGGCTAATTTATCTATATTTATGACATCATAACCAACTTCAAATACTCGAAGTTGCCCTTCTCGTCTTCCCACACAATGGTAAATAGAATCTTGAATATTGTAATTACGATTGGCAAATTCAATTCTCTCATTTCGAAGTTCCGCTATCTTCAATAACAACTCAACTCCTTTCAGTTTTCGTAAAGTTGGAGCAAATCTGTTGAACTCTGCAACTTTTTCAGATTTTGTATTGCTTTCAAAAGTAAAAGTCTTAATACCTATGCCTAACGAGTCCTTCTTTGCATCGTATGCCACGTCTTCACGTGCCAAATTTTCAGCTTCAAAAACTTTGCAAAATATATTTTCTACAACTCGATAATGTAACAAGGGTGTATCCGAATCACTAAAAAGCTTTGATAAAGATCCAATAGATTTTAAATAATCGGTATAAAGTTCTATTTTAACTTTATTTTGTTTATCTATGAATGTCATAAAGAATCGTTAGTATAAGAAGTTTCAAATAGATTTGGTATGTAAGTTTGATTAGTAATAATGGTATCTAATCTTTCAATAAGATGCTCCTCAGATAAATGTAGTTTAGGTAAAAAACTTTCCCTTTCCAAATTTTCAGAGGCTTTCAAAAGTCTTTTTATAGAGTATTCACAATACTCTTTATTTATTTCGAAACCAATGTAGTTACGTTTGTTTTTTAGTGCTACAAGTGAGGTTGTTCCACTACCAGAAAAAGGATCAAAAATAACATCATTTTCCTTAGAAGTAGCTAAAATTAAAGGCTCTATTAATTTTTCAGGGAAAGTAGCTTGATGTTCGCCAAAAGGCTCGATTCCACATCTTATCACATCTCGATGATGACCGTTTTCTTTGGCTATTTCCAAGTCAAAAAAATATTTTTTTGACTTAACAAAATGGAAAATATGTTCATAAACAGGATATCTGCGATCAGGTGAATACGAAGGTACAGGATTGGGCTTTTCCCAAATAATTTTATTTCTCAAAATCCACCCTTGTTCCTGCATACCAATTGCTACTCTTTCAGGCATCATTAGTAACTGCTTATATTGCAAATAAACCCCATCAGGTTTTACAATTTTATGCTCCTTATAATGTTTGTCTGTTTTTCTTGCATAACGTCCTTTATTTCTAATAAAACCTTTTGTACCAAAATACACATCACCAATATTGAGATAAAAAGAACCTGTTTTTTTCAAAATTCTTTTTATTTCAAAAGTATATTCTAACAAATTTGCTACGTATTCTAAAGGGTGTTCTTCTCTACCTACAGTTTCATTACCGTAACTACGACAATTAAAATAGGGAGGACTCGTAACTACCAAATCGATAGCGTTTTCGGGCAATTCTTTCATGAGAAGCAAGGAATCACCACAGGTAATTTTATTTAGGTAATTTTCCAACATAATTTTATAAGATTTTGAAACCAAATTTGAGCAAAAATCCAGACCAATTTTATACTATCAAACAAAAAAATTCTTTTATTTGTTATATTTAGCAAACCTATTTCCTAAAAACGTATGAAAACTTATTTTTAATACTGTTTATTTTTTTAATTGGCACTTCCCCAAACACTGCTTCGGCACAAAGTAACAAAGATTTGTTCAAAATAGGCGACATGGTTTTCAAAAAAGCAAAAAAACGAGTCGAAGAAGAAACAGGCGAAAAATGCGATCTCGAAACTTTAGATTGGAAAGATGTTTTTGATAAGAACTGGGATGAGGAAAACCCAGATGAAGGGAAACCGAAAAAGTAAATTTTTTATACTCAAAACTCTTATAAATTACACATTTTAAAAATTGTAAAATATTGATTTTCAACCTTGTAAGGTCTTTAAGACCTTACAAGGTTATACAGTTTTTAGTATAACTTAGCAAAACCATAAGATTACAAAAAAATGAAAACAGAT